>JANORU010000644.1:0-2144 GCA_031415475.1 Hyphomicrobium sp. | reverse complement strand
CAGTCGGCCAGCGCAGCGCCACAAGCCGCTTTCGGGGAAAAGCCGCTACGCTCACGGCGTCGCCTTGATTGCCGCCGAGAATGTAAAGGGTGTCGCGCGTGAATCCGACGACGAAGCCGACATGGCCGAGTGCCCGGTCTGACGTTCGCGAAAAGACCGCGATAGCGCCTATTTCAGGGTCATCACGCCGCGCACCCCAGGCGCTGTAAGAGCGCGCCATCAAAGATCGCGACGGCGCGATGCCGCTGCGCTTCAGACAGGCGCCGACGAAGGCCGCGCACCACGCAGTTTCATCGTCGGTGACTTTGGCAAAGCCGGCATCGGAAAAGAGATTCAAAATCCGCAGATTGTCCGTAGAGCCCGGCACTTCGCGAACAGCGAATTCCGACCACGCCTCGCGCAGCCAATCGGGTTGGGGCATGACATCAAACTTCAAAACGCGTCAAACCAAGCCCGAGAGCGCAATGCCGCGGCCGGCCGTGTCGCTCACCTGGTAGATGCGGACGGTGATGGAATTCTGCGGTGCGCCGAAGTCGGTAGTCTGCTGGGCGCTTGTGTATAGTGCTACCGGCGTCGTGATCGCCAATGTCCGGCGCACGATTGTGCCGTCGAGGACATCGACCTCATAGCGCTCGCTCGCTTCACTCAACGGCACCTCGGCCGATACCCAGCTGTCGCCGCCGGATCGCGTGCGCCTGATCCAAGACAAAGTGAGATCGCCGCTGCTGCGCGTCGCCGTCAAGTGCACGGGCGACAGCGGCCGCGCCCCGACGCCGCGATAGGTATGCGATGTCGCCACGTAGCTCGGATCGCCGAGCGCTCGACTTGCCGGGCCATACTGGAAGTTCAACGGCGTCGCCACTTCGCTCGGCTCAAGATCGAGCCGCAGCAGGCCGTAGTCGAGCAGCACGAACGGCGCACCGGCCGCGAGCGGCGCGCTCATGGCATGTTCGCTGCCGAACTGGCCACGGAGCAGCCCTGACAATTCGTAGATACCCGTCGAAATCAGACTGGCCGTCCGGAACTGGAAAATCTCCCACTCGCCATCGGCGTTCTGAACAGCCGCCGAATTGCCGCCGGCAAACACCTGCAGATCGGTGAGCGAGGTCAACTGCCCGCCGCCGATTTCCACCTGCAGACTGGTCGCCAAATCGAACACGCCCGAAACACCCGACGGCAGCGCGGTCAGTGTCTCGCCCATCAGCGCCGGGACTGTTTCCAGCCCGCGCAGCGCATAGCCCGTCGTCTCGGGCGAGGAATAGAGTGCAATGGTTCCCGGCCACGGCGTTTGCGTGGCGGCAAAGTATCCAGCGTCGGCGGGCTCGCTGCCCTTGAGCAAAGGCAAATCGAGAAACGCGCCGAGCGCCGTGCCACTTGCCGGCGTCACCGGCGGTTTGGGATCGCGCGTGGGCGCCGGAGCGGCGGCGTAAACAGCGGGGTCGAGACGGCGCGCCTCGATGCGGCGGCCACCGTGCTCGGCAATCTCTGTAATTCGGACCCGCTTGGTCTGCCCCATGCGCGTCACATCGAGCGCGTCGCCCGGCTCGAGTGCCAACAAACTTGGCGGCACCTCGAAGGCCGCGCGTTCGCGCGCCACCCATGTCTCAAGCAGCCATGAGTCTGCAATCTGCCGCGCCTGCCCGCCTTCGAGCACCATCGCCAGCTCGGCCTGCGCCACGCGGCCACTTGCACCCGTTAACCTGCGCGCCTCGGCAACTGCCGATTGATAGTCCCGCGCTTCATCGACATAGGTGATCTTAGTCGACGCCGGCAGCTCAGTTTCCTGTCCGCGCGTTATCGTCAGCACGGCATCGCCGGGCCTTGTCTCCACCATGTCGTCTTCGATGAGATCGGCGACCGGCGGCTCTTGCCCGCGCGGCCGAAAGACAATCTGGCCGTCGCTTTCGAGCGTGTCGAAGAAGAACGCGAGTTCGAGCGGCTGCAACGCATCGCGCACCGACATGACGCGATCGATGACATAGCCGGGCAGCGTGCCGGCAACGCCGTTGATCTGGTAGTCGCTGAAATCATAGTCGGCGAGCACTTGCGCCAGCGTGGCATCGACCGATCCGCTGGCGAACCGGCCTGTCAGCCAATGACCGAGCGTCCAGTTGGCGCCATCGCCCCAGACTTCTGCATTGAAC
>JANORU010000643.1:0-2438 GCA_031415475.1 Hyphomicrobium sp. | reverse complement strand
CGCCGAGCGCAACACCACCCGACTCCCGAACTTGACTCGATTGAGCCAACTGGAGCAGACGGTCCACATCTTCGGCACAAAACCGCTTGGCCATACTCTGGGCCCTTCATAACCATACGCGCCCAGGCTGGATGCTATGGCAAATCACCTATGGCAGGTACGGACTTTGGTCTGATGTCCGCCCCCCGCCCGGGCGGGCGGCCGGCCGAAGCCCGCCGCCCGCAACTCATTCATGACAATAGGAAATCGTCTCGTGTCAGGCTGTTGGCGCCGACCCCGTCGACGCCCAGCAGTTTGAGGCTACCGCCGCCGACCTGGACAAGTGCATCAGCTCCGAGATCAACAATCGTGACGCTTGCCAAGAAGTTGGCACTCGTGACGCCAAGACTGGTGAGGTCGATCCGATCCTGGCCGCCTGCGACATTGGCATCGAATCCGACGACCGTATCGTTGCCAAAGCCGGTTTCGACCACGATGGTATCGTTGCCCGACGAGGCATCGAGCGTGTCGTTGCCGCCCCCACCGATCAAGGTATCGTTGCCGGCGCCGCCATTGATGGTATTGGCCGCAGAGTTACCCTTGAGAATGTTGTTAGCAGCCGATCCGGTGATATCGAGCGCGCTGTTGCCATAGAGCGAAGCGTTCTCGACGTTGCTGTAGTTTCTGAGATCGAGCGTGATGGAACTCGACAGGACTTTGTCGATACCACCACCGCCGCCACCGGACTCGTTGATCGTATCACCGGCGCCGACATAGTACGTATCGTTGCCGCTGAGACCGCGTAGATCGTTGGCTGCCGAGTTGTATTCTCCACTGAGTACGTTGTTGGCGCCGTTGCCCCTGGCATTCAGGGCCAAGTTTCCGTACAGGATGGCATTCTCGATACTGCCGTTGTTCGAGATGTTCACATCGACGGTGTTCGAGAACACGCTGTCGTTGCCGCCATCGCCGGTTTCCACAACCCGGTCTCCTGCGCCGACGTAGTACGAGTCGTCACCACCCCGGCCGCGCAGCATGTTGTCAGCCGAGTTGCCTTGGCCATCGAGAACGTTACGTCCATCGGTTCCCGAAGCGCTGATGCGCAGGTTGCCAGTGAGCGTTACGTTTTCGATATTGGCGAATGTCGCCAGATCGATCGACCTCGAGTCCGAGCTGATCGTGTCCGATCCTCCGCCGTCGTCTTCAACAACGATGTCGTCTGCAGTCATAACGTAGGTGTCGTTGCCGCCGCCACCCACCAAGCGATCCACGCCGGCACCGCCGACCAGGATATCTCTGCCGTCGAGGCCTTCGATCAGATCCTCCTCGCTCGACCCGACAAGGTTCGGATCGCTTCCGGGAGTGCCGACAAAGTGGCCGGAGACATTGTCAACGGTGATGTGGAAGGTGTAGACGCCGGCCGTCGATTCGAGGCCAGCCGCATCGAACACGCGGATCTCAATTTCGATTGCTGGTTCGACCTCGAAGTCGAGGATGATGCCGGCCTTGAGTTTCAAGTTTCCGCCAATCACTTCGAAGCGATCATCATTGATCACGAACGTGTGCGTGTCGCCGATATCAACGTCATGGACTGTGACAGCCGCAAGGATCGCGCCGGCCGCATTTTCGGCGACAATTCCTTCCATTGGCGTCATGCCTGTCGGGGCTTCATTGACGTCAACGACCGAGAATGTCAGCTCCTGCGAAACCGCCAAGCCAAACGGATCGGTCGCAGTGACGGTGAGTGTCACAGCCGGTTCGGTTTCGAAATCCAGGCTTTCGGTATCTAGCAACTTGAGAACGCCGCCGACGACCTCAAACCGCGCGTCCGACACCGTAAAGGTATGCGTGTCGTTGATATCCGGATCGTTGACGATCACCGCACCAATAGCGTCACCAGGTGCGTTCTCGAAGATCTGCGTGCCAGATACGGTCAGACCAAGCGGTGCGTCGTTGAAGTCAACGACCGAGAATGTCAATTCCTGAGAAACCGACAAGCCGAACGAATCCGTCGCCGTGATGGTGAGCGTGACAGACGGCTCCGTTTCGAAATTGATGCTTTCGGTATCGAGCAATTTGAGAACGCCGTTAACGATCTCAAAGCGCGCATCCGACACGCTCAATGTATGCGTATCGTTCAGATCCGGATCGTCGACAACTACGGCGCCAATCACATCGCCCAAAGTGTCTTCGAAGATCTGCGTTCCCGAGACGGTGACACCGAGCGGCGCATCGTTTGCGGGCGTGACTTCGATTTGAACCACTCCCGGTTCACTGGTCGCGGTTGCACCCGCGACCGTGTACAGGAACGACGCCGTGCCGGCAAAGTTCGCGTCCGGTGTGAACGTGACCGACCCATTGGCATTGAGCACGACGGTTCCGCCAACCGGATCGGTGACTGCCGTGATCGCGAGAGGTGTGCCAGGCGCACCGATGTCGTTGACCAGAATATCGGCGGC
>JANORU010000642.1:0-4739 GCA_031415475.1 Hyphomicrobium sp. | reverse complement strand
ACGGTATCGCCGACTTTGATGTTGCCCGGCTCACCACCGAGACCGAATTCCTTGAGGGCGACGCGGCCTTCCATCTTCAGGCCGACGTCAATGACGGCGAGGTCCTTTTCGATTCCGACGACCTTGCCTTTGACGACTTGGCCTTCGAAGACATCGTCTTTGGCGAGGCTCTCAGCCAGCAGCGCTGCGAAATCATCGCGCGTCGGGTTCATCTCTTTGGACATAGCGGTCGCCATTCGTGCTCCTATTGATCAAACAGTTGTGAGAAGCTCGGGCCCGTGGCCTGAGCGTCCGGATTGCGGATGGGCATGATCGCCAGCCACGCGGCTTGCGCGGGCGGACACAGTCGTGCCATTGGGATTTGGAGTTAGTTGCCGCCGTGATGGGCGCCTTGCCCTGCCAACGAGTGTCGAGATGCCCGCGTTGGAGCGTCCCTATTGGCCGATCTTCCTCTTGATCAATCCGACAGCGGCGTCGAATGCGGCATCTATAGCCAAGTCGGATGTATCGAGCAAGAGCGCGTCGGCCGCAGGTTTCAAGGGGGCGATGGCCCGGCTTGAATCCCGTTCATCTCGCGCCCGGATGTCCGCCAGGACGGCTTCATAGCGGATCGGCTCGCCCCGGAACTGGTGCTCGAGAAACCGGCGGCGGGCCCGCTCTTCGGGGCTGGCCGTCACGAAGATCTTAACGTCGGCATCGGGGCAGACGACCGTGCCGATATCCCGCCCGTCGAGCACGGCCCCGGGGCTCTGGCGGGCAAAAGTCCGCTGGTAGTTCAGGAGTGCGGTCCGGACCTCGGGGATGCGGGCGACGTCTGAGGCCCGGTCGCCTGCCTGAATGCCGCGCAGGGCGTCGTCGTTGAGCGTTGAAGGATCGAGGCTGCGGGCGAGGGCAAGTGCCGCCCACGGGTCGTCGAGCCGGAACCCACGGGCTAGGACGTCGCGCGCCACGGCGCGATACAGCAAGCCGGTGTCGAGGCAATGGTAGCCGAAATAGTCGGCGACCCTCTTGGCGAGTGTACCTTTTCCCGAGGCGGCTGGTCCGTCGATGGCAATGATCATCCGTCTGTCCCCACTCCCCGCTAGCGGGGAGTGGGGAAGTAAAACACATTCCTAGCCAGCGCTACACTTTCCGCACCGTGTCACCCACACTCACCCGCCCATCTTTCACGACACGGGCGTAAATCCCGCGCAGGCGAAGCTTGCGGCCCTCACCGGTGTTGACGAACACGGTGGCGTCGCGCCCGTAGCGGTCGACGAAATTCTGGCAGCCATTGTGCGGCTCGGCCGTGACTTCAATGATTGCTGAACCTATCGCCAGCTTCTGCCCGGCGGGGAGATTTTCGCGCGTCAGGTCGAGATCGATGAACAGGTTGTCGCCGGCCGGCGCCCAGTTCTCGCGCGCTCCGGCAATGGCGGCAATAGTGCGGGCATTCATGATGCAGATCTGGACATCCGGATGTGGTTTGCCGTTCTCGGTTACTTTCCAGCAGCCGAGTGCCCAGTTGTCGCCGTGGACGCCGCCGGCCAAGCTGATGTCACAGGCCTCAAGCATGGTCCGATCGCCGGACTTCGGACGAATGACGATAGCGCGCAGCACGCCGTTGTCGGCCGGCGAGGCGACAATGTCCGGCAGGTGGGCTTCAAGTTCGGGGCGGGTGCGGTGTGGGGGCATGGGTCATGCAAACAGATGATACAGAGGTTAGGGCTTTCACTTACTCTCATAAGCCGTAGTGTATAGCGTTTCTTGTCGTCGCCTTTGCGTACGGTGATTGCCATGAATGACGTGCCAGCACCATTCGAAGTTACTGAAAGCCCGGCTGTCCCCGCCCCGCCCACGCCTCGACACAGGGCCACCCAAACGCCCCCCGGCACCGGCAAGCTTCGCGTCTTCATTTCCTATAGCCGGGCCGATCTGGATTTCGCAGATCAGCTTGATGCCGCGCTTGATCTCACAGGCTTTGACAGCACGATGGACCGCCAAGGAATTTCTGGCGGCGAAGAGTGGCAATCGCGGTTGGGCAACCTCATTCGGGATTGCGATACCATCATCTTTGTGCTGTCGCCGGAATCTGCCGCATCAAAAGTATGTGCGTGGGAAGTCGACGAAGCCGTGCGTCAAGGCAAGCGCATCATTCCCGTTTGCTGCCGCTCGCTGGAGAACGTCGCACCGCCCGAGCGGCTCAGTCAGCTCAACTACATTTTCTTTTACGCCGAACCCAAGGCTCCGGGCTCCGGATTTGGACTCGGCCTCGCCAAGCTTGTCACCGCACTCAACACCGATCTCGACTGGCTGCGAGAGCACACGCGCCTACTGCAACGGGCCAGCGAGTGGGACAGCGGCGACAAGCCGGCCAACCGGCTGCTGTCGGGCGCGGACATTGTCGCGGCAAAATCGTGGGCTGCCCGCCGCCCTAAGGATGCCCCCGAGCCGACGTCCTTGCATCTCAACTTCATTCGCGCGAGCGAAGACGAAGAGATTTCGCGATCCAACAGCGAGCGCCAGCAGCTTGCAGAAATGGCCGCCGCCCAAACCGAGCGGGCAAAGGCTCTGACAGCGGCAGAGGAGGCCTTGAAGCAAGCCGCCGAAGCGCAGCGCCGCCGGGCCGCTATCCGCAATACGGCGATGGCAACCGTGACCGGTATTGCTCTGATCGCGGCCTGGCAATGGCAACGGGCCGAAGAAGGCCGATCGAGTATTTCTTATCTTCTCGATAACGCACGGCAGCTTATTTCAAAAGTCTCACAGCGCTATTCGTTCAACGAAGAGGAATACAAACTGGCCGTTGACTTGTTTAAAAAAGGCGATGCACTCGGCGATCCTGCGGCATCCTTTATGCTAGCGGTCGCCTACGAAAACGGCTGGTCCATCAAAGAAGATGCGGCGACAGCCATTCAACTCTATAGCAAAGCCGCTGCCAAGAGTTATCCGCAAGCCGTCTATACCTTGGCTGAACGCTACCAATCGGGCGAAGGCGTCGCGCAGAACCCTGACAAGGCGCGCGAGCTTTTTGAAAAGGCCGCCGACCTCAGCGACGCCGACACGCTGCATTCGATTGCCAAGCGATACGAAAACGGCGACGGCGTCGTGCTGAGTATGACGCGGGCCCGCGATCTCTACGAGCGCGCGGCCAATCGCGACAGTTTTGATGCCATGCGGTGGCTGGCAGACGCCTACTACAATGGCACTGTTGTTGTCCGCGATATCAAGAAAGGCCGTGAATGGTTGGAGAAGGCCGCCAACAAGGGTGACGTCGACTCCATGCGGCAGCTTGCCGATGCCTTCGAGGCCGGGTCGGGCGGCCCTCCCAACTATCAAAAGTCCCACGAATGGCTGGAGAAAGCCGCGCAGAAAGACGATACCACATCAATGCGCAAACTGGCGCTGCTGTACGAAAACGGCAAGGGCGTCGACAAGGACGATTCCAAGGCCCGCGAGTGGTTCGAGAAAGTCGTCGACAAAGAAGGCGCCAGCTCGATGACCGACATCGGGGTGATGTACGAAAACGGCGACAGCGTCACCAAAAGCTACACAAAGGCCCGCGAATGGTACCAGTTGGCCGCTGATAAGAGCGACACGCGCGCCATGACCAATCTTGCCGCGATCCTCGCCAAGGGGAAAGACGGCACGGAACCTAATCCCGCCAAGGCCGTCGAACTCTACGAAAAGGCCGCCGCGTTCGGTGATTCGACAGCCATGTTCTATCTCGGCCAAATGCTTTCCACCGGCGACGGTGTGGCCGTCGACGGACCAAAGGCCAAGTCCTGGTATCTGCGTGCCACCGAGCAAGGCGACAGCGCGGCCATGCTCAATATCGGCTGGTTGCACCAGAACGGCATTGGAGGACTCCAGAAGGACGAAACAGAAGCTAGAAAGTGGTTCGACAAAGCCCTTGAAAAAGGACATACGGAAGCCGCAGCGCGCATTGGCTTCCTCTACGAAGGCAAAAAGCAATATCCCGAAGCACGGTCGTGGTACGACAAGGGCGCCGCGCTGGACGATGGCATGGCGAATTACAGTCTCGCGGTCATGGCGTACTATGGCTATGACGAGCCCATCGACTATGGAAAAGCGCGCGGCCTCTTCGAAAAGGCAGCATCCGTCGGGGATATTGAAGCCCATACCGCGATCGGCATCATGGTCCGGCAAGGTCAGGGCTTCGACCGGGATTTTGTCAAAGCCCGCGAATGGTTCGAGAAGGGTTTGGAGAAAGGCGGCGGCGCGTCGGCTACAAATCTTGCGTGGCTTTACGTTGATGGGCAGGGGGTAGAGCGCGATTTCGCCAAGGCGCGCGAGCTGTTGGCCAAAGCAGAACAACTGAACGAGCCCGACGTCAAACTTTTCATGGAGCGAGTCGATATTGAAGAACTTCGCGCTAACGGCAACCTCGCCGAGGCGTTCAGCAGACAACAGGACCTCAGAAAACACACAGAAGCGGACGAGATCGCTTCGGCCGGCAAAGCCGGTTTCAAGACGGCGCCGGACATTGAAACGGAAGCGCGGCTTGCACTTGAGATGCGAGACTACGCCAAAGCCTTGGAGATTGCCGACGGCGCGGCGGCACGACTCGAGGACGAGTACGTGCCCCATTTGCAGCGCGCTCACGCGTTGATGTTCCTGGGCCGCGCGGACGAAGCTAAAGCGATCCACCTCGCTCGCAAGGGGCAGGTCGTCTCAGGACGCAGTTACCAAAGCTGGGTCTTATGCCTGGAGGAAGACTTTGCCCGGTTCCGCCAAGC
>JANORU010000641.1:0-1617 GCA_031415475.1 Hyphomicrobium sp. | reverse complement strand
CACCGGTTCGAGCGAAGGCGCGCCGATCCCGCGCATCTATGGCCGTGTGCGGCTCGGCGGTCAGGTCATCTGGGCCGACGAGGTGACGGAAACGGTTGTCACGGCTTCGGCGTCGTCGGGCAGTGGCAAAGGGATCGGTGGGGCGAAACCTGCGAGCGGCACGACCGAGTATCGCTACTCTGCGAGTTTTGCCGTAGCGCTCGGCGAAGGCGTCATCGGCGGTATCGGCCGCGTTTGGGCCGATGGCCGCGAGTTCGATCTCAGCCAGGTCACCCATCGGCTCTATAAAGGCAGCGAAACCCAGGCCGCCGATACGTTGATTTCGGCGCGACTTGGTGTTGCCAACGCGCCTGCCTTTCGCGGCACAGCCTATCTTGTTTTTCAAGATATGGCACTTGCCGACTTCGGCAATCGCATTCCGCAACTGTCGTTTGAAGTCTACCGGCCGGTCGAAAACTTCGGCAGCGAACTGAAGGGCGTGGTTCTCATCCCCGGTTCGGGCGGTTCGTCTACGCGACGGTCCCCGTGGTGCAGAAGTTCGGCGGCGGCCGCACGACGTCCGAGAACGTCCATACCGTCCAAGGCGCGACTGACTGGGACGTCGCCGTCGATCAGCTCGAAGAGGCGTTGCCGAACGTTGGCACGGTGTCGCTGATTTCGAGTTGGTTTGGCACCGATCTTAGAGCCGGTGTGTGCGAGCTGAAGCCGGGTGTTGAGCGGGACGAAAAGAATACCTCGCCGCTGACCTGGCGCGTCGCCGGCCAGACACGCAGCTCGGCCTATGTCGTGACGCAGGATGAGGGCCGGCCGGCGTATGGCGGCACGCCGTCGGACGAGACGGTCATTGGCGCGATCGCTGATCTCAAGGCGCGCGGCTATGACGTGGTGCTGACGCCGTTCATTCTTATGGATGTGGCGGCCGGCAATACGCTGCCCAACCCGTATGGCGGAACCGGCCAGCCGCCGTACCCGTGGCGCGGGCGCATTACCTGTCATCCGGCGGCGGGACAAGCAGGAACGCCGGACAAGACCGCGACGGCGGCAAGCCAGGTCGCGGCGTTCGTCGGAACGGCGCAGGTCAGTCATTTTTCGATTTCCGGCGCGACGGTCAATTACACTGGGCCAGCCGAGTGGTCGTACCGGCGGATGATGCTGCATCACGCGCATCTGGCGCTTGCCGCCGGAGGGGTCGATACGTTCGTCATCGGTTCGGAAATGCGCGGGATGTCGCAAATCCGCTCGAATGCTTCGACCTATCCGTTTGTTGCCGCGTTGATGCAGCTTGCGAGCGACGTCAAAGCGTTGCTCGGGCCGGCGACCAACGTCATCTATGCCGCCGACTGGTCGGAATACTTCGGACATCAGCCGGGCGATGGCACGGGCGACGTTTATTTTCATCTCGATCCGCTGTGGTCGTCTGCGTCGATCGATGCGATCGCGATCGACAACTATTGGCCGCTTGCCGACTGGCGCGATGGCTCGGGTCATGCCGATTATCTCGCCGGCTGGCGCTCGCCACATGATCTTGCGTATCTCAAATCCAATGTCCTCGCCGCCGAAGGTTACGACTGGTATTACGCGAGCGACGCGGATCGGGCCGCGCAGGTGCGGACGCCG
>JANORU010000640.1:0-5251 GCA_031415475.1 Hyphomicrobium sp. | reverse complement strand
CGAAGAAATCGACAAGGCCATGCGGCTCGGCGCGCATCATCCGATGGGGCCGCTCGAACTCGCCGACTTTATCGGCCTCGATACCTGTCTGTCGGTCATGCAGGTGCTCTATGAAGGACTGGCGGATTCCAAGTATCGCCCCTGTCCGCTGCTGGTGAAATACGTCGAAGCTGGATGGCTCGGCCGCAAAACCAAGCGCGGGTTCTACGACTATCGCGGCGAAAAGCCGGTGCCGACGCGCTGACATGGCGGTCAATTTGAAAGTTGCCGTCGTCACGGGCGCGGGCAGCGGCATCGGCCGCGCGGTCGCGGTCGCTCTCAGCAACAATGGCTGGAGCGTCGTGCTCGCCGGGCGGCGCAAAGCCGAACTCGAAAAAACCGCCACTGCAGCATCGGGTAAAACACTGATTGTCGAAACCGATGTCGCCGATCCGGCGGCGGTCGAGAACCTGTTTGATGCAACCAAGGCATCCTTCGGCCGACTTGACCTGCTGTTCAACAACGCTGGCACAGCCGCGCCCGCTATACCGCTCGACGAGCTCACCTTCGAGCAATGGAAACGGGTGGTCGACGTCAATCTCAATGGCGCGTTTCTGTGCGCTAAATCCGCCATGCGGATGATGAAAGCGCAAACGCCGAAGGGCGGCCGGATCATCAACAACGGCTCGATCTCGGCGACCACGCCACGCCCGCTGTCCGCCCCCTACACGGCGACCAAGCACGCGCTGACCGGCCTCACCAAATCTATCGCGCTCGACGGCCGCGGGGATAACATCGCCTGCTCGCAGATTGACATCGGCAACGCCGAGACCGAGCTGACCTCAAAAATGGCGGCCGGCATCCTGCAGGCCGACGGCAGTGTCAAAGTTGAGCCCAGGATCGACCTGAAACACGTCGCGGGAGCCGTGCTGTACATGGCCGGATTGCCACCCGAGGCCAACGTGCTGTTCATGACTCTCAAAGCCACCGCCATGCCATTTGAAGGCCGCGGCTGAGGATTGCGTTCAGGGCCACCTCTGAGGTTCGCCAGCTACAGCGTGACGTCGGCCCGCCTGATATGATACTCGTCAGCGGGTTTTCGATTGGCGGATCAGAACACGAGGTCGTTGCGATGTCTGCGCGGGCATATCAATCTGTAAATACTGGGTTTTTCGGTTCCAAGACCGTCGCGGCACTGGCCGCCGCTTTGGCCCTGGGCTTGGCGGCGGGCCCGGCGCGGGCCGAGTCCGCCAACCTGGACGGCAATTGGACCGGCGGCGGTTCGGTCAACTACCCGTCGGGCGCCAAGGAAAGCGCGCGCTGCCGGGCCAGCTTTAAAAAGAGGTCGGGTACCTCCTATTCGGTCAACGCCCGCTGCGCCAGCGCATCCGGCAAGATCGAGCAGACGGCGACGCTGACTGAGGTCGGCTCCAACGTCTACAGCGGCAGCTTCTTCAACACCGAGTACAAGGTCGACGGCACGATCACCGTCAAGGTCAGTGGCAACAGCCAGGTCGTGTCGATCTCCTCGCCGGCCGGCAGCTCGGCCAATTTCCGGCTGTCTCGCTAAGTTATTGGCTCGCTAAGTTTTTGGCACGCTAAACATCCGGCGCACGGATCGCGTTCAAGAAGGCTGTCAGATCATCCGTCTTGTGATGAATGTGGGCGGGCAATTCCGTCCAGCGGCGCATGGCGATCTGAACCGGATGGTCCATGTAGCCGGAGTGCACCAGAACCGTCGCCATACCGAGCGCGTGCGGCACTTCTAAATTCTGCGGCATATCCTCGAACATCGCCGCCTCTGTCGCGGTAAAGCCGTGGCGCGCCACCATCGCCTCGAAGGCGCGCGCCTCGGGCTTGGGCACAAACCCGCAGGTTACGATATCGCTGATGTCTTCGAACAGGTCGAGCACGCCCAACTTGGCCGCCACCCGCTCGGCATGGGCCCGCGAACCGTTGGTGAAGATCAGCTTGCGGCCTGAAAGTGCGGCGATGGCGGCACGCAGCTCCGGCGCCTCGGGCACGACACTGACATCGATATCGTGGACATAGTCGAGAAACGGCTCCGGCGCCATCTTGTGGACCTGCATCAGGCCTGAGAGCGTCGTGCCGAATTGGCGGTAGTAGCTCTTCTGCAAATGGCGCGCGTACTCGTAAGGCACGCCCAGATACTTGGCGATGTAGTCGCCCATCCGGTGATCGACCTGGGCGAACAGATTGCACGCCGCCGGATAGAGCGTGTTGTCGAGGTCGAACACCCAGACGCGTGTGTGCTCGAATGTGTGTGGCGATGGCGCAGGAGCAGCGAATTTGCCGAGCGGCGTCACGCCGTCCACTGTTTGTCGCGCGTTTCGCGGGCGCGAGTGGCCCGCAATCTTTTCAGAGCAGCGGCTTCCAGCGCGCGGGCACGTTTGAGGGTGCGCTTTTCGAGCGCCGCAGGTTTGATCTCAGATTTGTGCGATGCTGCGCGACGGCTGTTGTGGGCGCTGCGTAGCATCTCTTCGATAACGAAACTGTTGAGCCGGATCACGCGGCGCGTATCGCGGCGCAAATGCTTGGCGATTTTGTCGGGAATTTGAGCGGGGGCGTTCCACATGTTGGGGGCCTTGAGTTGGGTGTGGGGCCGTGGGGCAGTGGTTAGGGTGTAGGGTCTAGCGTTTAGGGTTCAGGAAATTTGAGAGTACATTTTTCTGCACGCTATACGCTACACCCTAAACCCTGGCCTATTCCACGCCGCCAGTCCTGCCGGAGGCAGGCAAGCAAGTGTGGCCCGCGATCGTTCGATCCGAGTTGCAAAAAATAGACCGGGGGCGAGGTCTTGCCGGAGGCAAGCAAGTAAGTCTTGCTGAAAGCGAGCAAGCAAAGTGTCCTCCGCCTCGCCGACCACGACGGCGAGGATTAAAAAGTTTGACCGGGGGCGAGGCGGGTCCGAACCGTCGCTGGGGGTAGTGAGTGTGACGGCCGGAGCCGCCTCGCACAGGATTTTATGGCCTACGCTTTCCGTTTAAGCTTTCTCGCGTCCCCGGACTTTCACCAAGGCGGAAAAACCGAGCCTCTCCACCCCAGATGCGCGGACATCCAAGGCGAGACCTGCTCCCGCTTCACACATCAAGACGCCTCGAGATGCGCCCCCGGATGAAGTGGGATGAGCGGGAGTATAGGGGGGTGCGGATGAGCGGGGATAAGTCTGGGCGCAAAGTTTTTTCGAGCTCCGAGGATGGTCGCCGTTAACCCCGCTCTCTCCCGTCATCCCGGCAAGCGAAGCGCAGGCCGGGACCCAGTCAAGTCTCAGCCGAACGAACGAAGTGATGCGCTGCGGATGCGCCGCTCGCGGTTCGCCGCCGTGGTCTTCGTGGTGGGGTTTGTCTGGGTCCCGGCCTGTTGCGCTTCGCCCAATCGCGGCACCGCCGCGACGCCGGGATGACGATCTGGTGGGGGCAGTGGCGCACTGCCGATTGCGCGGGGTGCGGAGGGTGCGGTAGGAGGGAGGGATGACCCAGTCTACTATTTCCCCCAAAACATTTATCGATCACTGGTCGGCCTCGACGCTCAACGAGCGGCAGGGATCGCAAACGCACTTCCAACAGCTGTGCGACCTCGTTGGCGTGCCCAAGCCGACCGGCACGTCGCTGATGGATGGCGGCTACGGCTTTGAAGTCAACGTCGACAAGACCGGCGGCGGCATCGGCTACGCGGACGTCTGGAAGAAGGGCTGCTTCGCCTGGGAATACAAAGGCCCGGACGGCAATCTCGTCGACGCGCTGAAGCAATTGAAGCTGTACGCCAGCGACCTTGAAAACCCGCCACTGCTGATCGTCTCGAATATGCGGCGGATCGAGCTGCATACCAACTGGACCAACATGGTCCAGGAAAAGCATGTGCTGGAACTCGACGACCTCGCCGACGCGCGGCTGCGCCAGAAGCTCAAGTGGGCGTTTGACGAGGCCACGGTTCACGAACTGAAACCGGCGCGGTCGGCCAACGCCACGACCGAAGAGGTGGCCAAGAAGTTCGTTGCCATCGCCCAGAACCTGCGCGATCGCGGCCACGATCCGGAAAAGGTCGCCCACTTCGTCAACCGCATGGTCTTTTGCATGTTTGCCGAAGACGTCGATCTGCTGCCGAAGAAAATGTTCGAGAAAATGTTGGATGCGAGCCTCGCCGATCCCGACAACTTCGTACGCAATGCCGAGCAGTTGTTCACCGCCATGGCCAACAAGAATGGCGCGGTCGGTTACGACAGTATCGACTGGTTCAACGGCGGTTTGTTCGAGGACGGCACGGCGCTGCCGCTGATGGAGCAGGACATCCGCGTCGCCTTGGATGCCGCCAAACAGAATTGGTCGGAAATCAACCCCTCGATCATGGGCACGCTGTTCGAGCGCGGGCTTGACCCGGGCAAGCGCTCGCAGCTCGGCGCGCACTACACCGACGCCGAAAAGATCATGATGATCGTGCGGCCGGTGATCATCGAGCCGCTGTTGCGAGAGTGGGCGGAGGTTCGCGAGGAG
Source organism: Hyphomicrobium sp. (assembly GCA_031415475.1). Lineage (GTDB taxonomy): Bacteria > Pseudomonadota > Alphaproteobacteria > Rhizobiales > Hyphomicrobiaceae > JAGVSR01. Next base: position 761 of record JANORU010000640.1, on the reverse strand, counting down.
ATCGAAAGCAAATTGGCGGCCGCCAAAGGCAAGGCCAAGGGAACGCAAACCAAGGCGTTCAATGACTGCGCGGAGCTGCGCACCAAATTTATTGAGCGGCTGAAGAACTTCCGCGTTCTCGACCCGGCGTGCGGCTCCGGCAACTTTCTTTATCTGGCGCTTAAAGCGCTGAAGGACATCGAATTCCGCGTCAACTTCGAGGCCGAAGGCCTGGGACTGGGCCCGGGATTTCCGAGTGTCGGGCCGGAGTGCGTGCGCGGCATCGAGATCAACCCGTTCGCGGCCGAACTGGCGCGCGTGTCGGTGTGGATCGGTGAAATCCAGTGGATGCGCGACAAGAACTTCGGCGTCTCCAAGAACCCCATTCTGAAATCGCTGGAGACCATCGAGTGCCGCGATGCGCTGTTGAACCCGGATGGCACGGAAGCCGAATGGCCCGAAGCCGACGTGATCATCGGCAACCCGCCGTTTTTGGGTGGGAAGATGTTGATCGCAAATCTTGGTCAGGACCTCGTGGCACGCACGTTTAAGGCCTATGATGGGCGGGTGCCACGCGAAGCCGATCTTGTTTGCTATTGGTTTCAGAAGGCATCGGAAGCCATCGCCGCCGAGAGAATTGATCGCGCTGGACTAGTGGCCACAAATTCAATCCGTGGCGGCGCCAATCGCGAAGTCCTAAAACATATCCGCTCTCACGGCGTTATTTTTAACGCTTGGGATGACGAACCTTGGATGCAGGATGGCGCGGCAGTTCGCGTGTC
>JANORU010000639.1:0-2924 GCA_031415475.1 Hyphomicrobium sp. | reverse complement strand
GTGGCGCTGTTGCCGAAGGCCGACCCGCTAGCCGGAGCAAGCGTGTTTCGCAGATGCGGCGTCTGCCACACAGACCAGAAGGGCGAGCTAAATAAAATCGGCCCGAACCTCTGGGGCATCATCGGCCGCAAGAAGGGCGCCCACCCCGGCTTCCGGTATTCTGCAGCCATGAAGGCCGAAGGCGGAACCTGGTCTGCTATCAGCCTCGCGGAGTACCTTCACAACCCGAGGCGAAGACTTCCCGGCACCACCATGGCCTTTGGCGGCCTCTCAAGACCGGACGACATTGCCAACATCATCGGTTATTTGCGCACGCTGTCGGACTGAGACGCCGCCGCCGCGCAAGAGCACTCTTGCTTGCCCGCCTCCGGCGGGTGGTCTGTTGTTTGCCCGCCTCCGGCAGGTGGTTCGTTGTTTGCCCGCCTCCGGCAGGACCTACCTCAAATTCCCGCAGAAGCGCTGGATGCGGGTGCAGGCGTCTTTGAGGTTCTCGGTCGAGGCGGCATAGGATATGCGGAACGCGGGCGAGCCGGCAAACGCCGCGCCATGCACGACGGCCACGCCCTCTTCTTCGAGCAGGGCCGTCACGAAGTCCTCGTCGTTGGCGATCTTGGTGCCCTTCGGCGTCGTCGTGCCGATCGCGCCATTGCACGACGGATAAACGTAGAATGCGCCTTCGGGCTTGGGGCACTTGATGCCCTTCGCTTGATTGAGCATCGACACGACGAGATCGCGGCGCTCGACGAAAATCTTGTTGTGCTTTGCAATGAAATCTTGCGGGCCGTTCAAGGCTTCGACAGACGCCCATTGCGTGATCGACGACGGGTTCGAGGTTGACTGGCTCTGCAGCTTGCACATCGCCTTGATCAGCGGCTCGGGGCCGGCCGCATAGCCCATGCGCCAGCCGGTCATGCAGTAGGCCTTCGACAGGCCGTTCATGGTCAGCGTGCGATCATAGAGGCCCGGCTCAACCTGCGCCGGCGTGTAGAACTTGAGTCCATCGTACAGCAGATGCTCGTAAATATCGTCGGTCAGCACCCAGACGTGCTGGTTCTTCTTCTGCATCAGCACGTCGGTCAGCGCCTTCAGCGACGCGCGCGAGTAGGCAGCTCCCGTCGGGTTCGACGGCGCGTTGAAGATGAACCACTTGGTCTTGGCCGTGATCGCCTTGTCGAGAACGTCGGGCCGCAGGATATAGCCGTCCTCGGCCGTCGTTTCGGCGAATACCGGCACGCCGCCGCCGAGCAGCACGATGTCAGCGTACGACACCCAGCATGGCGCCGGCATGATCACTTCGTCGCCCGGATTGAGCGTTGCCAGCAGCGCGTTGTAGAGCACCTGCTTGCCGCCGGTGCCGACGGACACCTGGCTTGGCTTGTAATCGAGATGATTGTCGCGCTTGAACTTGGCGACGATCGCGGCCTTCAGTTCGGGGATACCGTCGACGTCGGTGTACTTGGTCTTGCCGGCATCGAGCGCTGCCTTGGCCGCGTCTTTGATGTTCTGCGGTGTGTCGAAATCGGGTTCGCCCGCCGACAACGAAATGATGTCCCGCCCCTGCGCTTTGAGCTGCCGCGCCTTGGTCGACACCGCAATCGTGGCGGACGGCTGGATGCGATTGAGACTGTCGGCGAGAAAGCCCATGGCGTCGGTCTTTCGAATTCGATGGAGGGGCGCGGCTTGACCGCGATCGAGGCTTAAGTCGCAGTGCAGCAATCTGCAACGCGACCTTTGGCCGATACTAATCTGCCCACAACAACCGTCGTGGCGCCGAGGCCACACGGAAACCGCAAGCTTCTTAATCTTACATTCATCCTGGGTTTGCCACATTGCCGGCTCACCGCGGCCACCCGGCGCAGTTTTAGTCTCGATCAGAGCCCGATCAGAGAATAGCTTCAAACCCAAGGAGTTGGATGTTCATGACCGACACCGCCCCGAAGAGCTTTTTCCGCCGCTTCGCCCTCGATATGGCGACCGGGTTTGCCGGATTTTCAGCCATCACCGCCGTCGGCCTATTCGGCCCTGCATCGGCGGGCGGCATCGCCAGTCTTGCCGCCACAGGCAATCCCGCCAGCGTTTCCGGTGTTGTTCTGCTCGGCACCATAATTTCGGTGCTATATGCCCTCAATGTCGGGTTCTACCGGCATCTGAAGACGGCCTACGCCCCCATTCCACGGCCGGCTGGACGATCTGTTCGCCAATCCGAGGCGTAACACTAGCAATGACTCGCTGGGTCGACTAAATGACCCGCTGATCCGTGGTTGAGAGGCATAGCAATGAAGATTGTGTCTTGGCGGCTTTTCTCACCGGCCGGCGCTTGGCCGGCGCTCTCGGCTGCAGCGCTTGTCGCTGGCGGCGCGCTGGTCGCGAACCCCGATTCGCTGATTGAGCGCAGCTTTGCGTCCGCAATTTCCGGTCCCGCCGCCACGACCCTCGCCGATGCCAACGGCTATTCCGCTGTTTCCGGTTCGGAAGATTTCTGGCTCAGCCGCAATGCCGAGCAACGGCCGGCCAACGTCAAGGCCGTGGCCTGGACCGCGCCCGTGACCGCTGGCGAGCGAATCATTATCTCGCGCGGCGGCGACAGCCGGCAAGTGCTCGACGTGATTGCCATCGAACCGCTCGACACGATCACAACCCGCATCGACACCAGCCCGGCTGGGACAGGTCAGTTCGTCCTTACCTGCCGCGATGCGCTTGCACCCGATGCCGACCTCATCAAACTGACCGTCGACGCCACCGGCCACGGACTGACGCGCATCAAAGGCGGACCGCGAACACTTTGATCCTGTCGCGCCTCTAGCGGCGACCGGCATTGCGTGCCCCCCGGACCTGATACTAATTAGGCGCACCGTTCGCGTCCAGGATCGCCCCATGCGACTGAACCCGCCGTCGATCATCCTGTTTCTGATTTCGCTGCTGCT
>JANORU010000638.1:0-7533 GCA_031415475.1 Hyphomicrobium sp. | reverse complement strand
TGAAGCTGCCGCCATCGCGTGTCCGTTCGACATCGTAAACGATCGGATGGGATGGGTCGCCGCCAAGTAGAAAGTAGCCGTGCAGCGAATGCACGGGCCTCGGATCGTCAACGGTTCTGACGGCCGCGACGAGGGCCTGTCCCAGCACCTGTCCGCCGAACACCCGCTGCCAGCCATCTTGCGGCGAGCAGCCCCGAAACAGGTTCTGCTCCAGGGTTTCGAGATCAAGGATGTTAAGGAGGCTGGATAGCGCCGTATCGGCCATGAGGACTCCGGTGGCGTAGTGCTGTCGGGCGGGAGATGCTAGGAAAGTTCAAAGAAGGCACGGGTCTGCGATACCGTCTCCGTGTCGATTGGTTGAAACTCTCTAGCAGTTCGTTGAGAAAATCCCAAAGCCCCCATGGCCGATCGCTATGACATTGTCGTCTCCGGTGCGAGTGGCGCCGGACTTCTGCTGGCGCTGGCGCTCGACCGGTTATCGGGCTCGGCGCTCAGGATCGCAATCGTCGAGCGCGCAGCCATTGGTTCGTCATCGCGCCCCGACGCCCGCGCCTATGCCATTTCGGCTGCGTCGCGCAATATGCTCGATCGCCTTGGCGTGTGGGCACCCATTGCCGACGCATCGCAGCCCGTTACGGCGATCGAAATCACCGATTCCGAACTCAACGCCGGCATCCGCCCGGTGATCCTGACCTACGACAACACCACACCTGACAATTTGCCGGCCACTCACATCATACCGACCGACGCGCTGATGCGCGCGGTCCTCGAGCGTGTCCGCGGCTGCGGGTCGATCTCAATACTCGCGCCGGACGAGATCACGTCGGTCGAGCGGGGTGAGCAGGCACTGACTGTTAGGCTCGCCTCTATACGTGCGCTGACAACGCCGCTTCTGGTTTCAGCGGAAGGCAAGTCCTCGCCGCTCCGCGCGCTGTTCGGTATCGGCGTGACGCAATGGACGGGCGCGCAAACCGGAATCGTGACGACCGTCGCCCACGAGCGCCCGCACAATGCCACCGCCGTTCAACACTTCCTGCCGGCAGGCCCGTTCGCCATTCTGCCGTTGCCGGGCAACAGGAGTTGCATCACCTGGAGCGAGGCGGCGGACGAAGCGCGCCGCATCCTGGCGCTCGACGACGCGCAATTCCTTGATGCACTGGACAAGCGGTTCGGCGGCCGTCTCGGGACACTCGAACTCGCCGGGCCACGGCAAAGCTGGCCGCTCGATATGCACCTGGCCCGCGCATACGTCGCGCCACGCTTTGCGCTGATCGGCGATGCCGCGCACGGCGTCCACCCGATTGCCGGGCAGGGTCTCAATCTCGCGATCCGCGATGCCGCGGCGCTGGCCGAAGTGGTCATCGACGCGGCGAGTTTGGGGCTCGACATCGGCGCGCTCGATACGCTTGAAAACTACCAGCGCTGGCGGCGGTTCGATTCTACGCTATCAGCGGTGACGTTCGACAGCCTCAATCGGCTGTTCTCAAACGACAACACATTGCTGCGCGCCGCCCGCGATGCCGGCCTTGGCCTCGTCGATCGCTTGCCGGGATTGAAACAGATGTTTGTCAACGAAGCGGCAGGGCTTTCAGGTGAGTTGCCGAAACTGCTGAAGGGCGCGGCGGCGTAAGTCGAAGTGCGCCGGCTAGGGAACAGCCCGCGCCTTCGAGGCGCCCGGCTCGTAGGCGGCGCTTTCGGGGCGCTGAATGTAGGTTTGCCAGCTGCGGCTGTACGGGTGGACTTCGTCGGTTGAACTGCTGCCGCTTTCGAGCGGCCGGCGCTCGTTGTGCCAGCGGAAAATGCCGCCTTCGAGATTGTAAATTTTTGCGGCACCGAGTTCGAGGGCCGACTTGCCGACGCGCTCGACGAACTTCGAACTGCGGACACCGACTGAGCAGTAGACAACAACAACTTTGCCCTTGAGCTCCTTGCCAAAGGATTCAGCGAACGTGGCCGCACTCATGCCCGGAGGAACCTGGCGCGCGCCCGGCAGATGGCTGACTTTGAATTCGGCCTCTTCGCGTGAATCGAGCAGCAGGATGTCGGCCTTAGCGGTTCGCAGGGCTTCCAGGTCGTCCGGCTTCAATTGGGCGGCGTCGGGGTAGTCGGTGCGCACGCCGGCCTCAACCGTGCCGAGGGTCTTCGTTTCGGCGACGGCCGCCGTCGTCCCAAAGGCTGCGATGGCGGCTGCAGTCAGCAGGATGGCAAGTTTCAAGGTTCGATCTCTCCGGTCTTTTGCGGCTCGGCCTTTTCGTCATCGGCGGTCAACTTCGGCATTGTCATTACGATACGGCCGCTAGCAAGGTCGATGTCGCCAACGTACTCTTTGAGAAACGGCACAAGCTCGCCTTCGGTTTCACCTGGCCGCTTGATTTCTATCAGATCGCCGGCGCCGAAGTTAAAGACTCCGGTCACACTAGCGAACACCTGACCGTCGGAATCGACGGCGTGAAGGCCGATCAGGTCTTCGTGGTAGAAGGCGTCGTCTTCGGTTGCGGGCAGGCGGCTGCGCGGCACGTAGAGCCTTGTCAGGCACAAGCGCTCGGCCGCCGTCCGGTCATCAACTCCCGAGACCCGCGCAATCACGCCCTTGGGCGTGACGCGCACGATTTTTAATTCGAAGGTGCGGGTGGCGCGCTCGTCGGTCAGTGGTCCGTAGGCGGCAATATCTTCCGGATTGGCCGTATAGCTCTTGACCGAAACCTCGCCGCGAATGCCGTGCGCAGCACCGATCTCGCCGAGTAGAATGCGCCGCTCTGCGCGGGTCATGACTTTGCCCTCTGGGCGATTTTCGCCGCTGCTTTGCTCCTAATTGGGCACAGGGCCGAGATAAGTCAAATGTAGGTCGATCATCCGGCCGGAGATCTCGACCAACGCCGAGGAAACCGGCCGTGGGCGCTCGAACTCGGTGGAGATTTCGAGCATGGCGCCGCCGTCCCCCGCAGTGAACCCGAGGATTGTTTCGCCATCGGGCGGCACTTGCATCGAGACGTTGAACTGTGTGATCCGGAGTGCCGGCAGGTATCGATAGGTCCCCGAAAGCACGCCACCCCATCGATCCGACCCGAGCATCGATCCGCTTCTGAGGACCGCCAGGAGTTCGCTGCTTTCGCCATTACTGCCGGCCGGGTTGCGATACGATAGGCAATAGACGCCATCATCAAAAGCTGCGTATCCAGTTCGAAGTAGCCCGACTTCCTTGGTGATGATTTCCGGCTCGGCCTGTTCGAGATAGCGCAGAAAATCGGCGACCGGGTCTGGTGGCGCGGACTTGGTAGTGATCCAGTCGTCGACGCAATTGGGGTCGACGCCGAGCATGCGGGCAAGTTTGGCCTGCTTCAGGCCCAACCGGCTGAGGAGATATTTGAGATCCGACATGGAGCCAGGATACGAGGCTCATTGTCGATCAAGTCTTTTCAAATGCGAGGGACTTCCGGAATATTCGACCTTGTTATTAAGGGACGCTAAAAAAGACCGCTCAATTGCAATGCATGCCGGGACCCTGCCGCAAGTGCCTCGATGGCTGTCGCAAGCGCGGCGCGGGCATTGAGCACCTGCGTACGATTGAAAGAAACAATGATCCGGTTGAGGTCGGCTTCGTCAATCACTTCGTTGTGGCTGACGCGGCGCAGTTGTTTGCGACTGGCGATAGCCCAAAGAAACGCAGCGAGAAAGGCGGCGATCATCACAATGACATCAAGTCCAAGAAGCATGGCTGGTCTTTGTGCAGGGTTGAGACGTTACGAAGGGGGCCGCGCGCCCCCTCCATATTGATACTATTGCAGTTCGCAACGTCTCAAGCGGCCGGTGTTTCAGCAGCCTTGGCAGCTTTCTCGGCGGCAGCAACAGCGCGCTCCTGCGCCTTCTTCTTCGGCAAGGCCTTGGCGATGCTCTTGACCGGTGTGCGCTTCAGGACGCCGGCGGCATCGAGAAAGCGGGCAACGCGATCCGTCGGCTGGGCGCCAACCTTGATCCAATGCTTGGCGCGCTCGACATCGAGCTTCACGCGCTCGGGATTATCCTTCTTGAGCATCGGGTCGAAGGTGCCGATCTGCTCGATGTAGCGGCCGTCGCGGGGCGAGGCCGTGTGGGCAACAACGATGTAGTAGTACGGACGCTTCTTGGCGCCGCCGCGTGACAATCTGATCTTGGCTGACATGACGTGTCCTTTCGTTAGTCCTTGGTTCCAGTTTCGGTTTTGAACTTCTTCCACTCAAGGTCCAGGTACTTCTTGGCGACAGTGCGCGCCGCGTTGTACTTGTCCATGTGTTCCTCATCGCGATTGGTCTGGTTGCGCGGCAGGATTGCCTGGATCGCGCGGACCAGTTCATCGGCGTGCGGATTCTCTTCGTCGATCTTGAAATCGACCTTGCAGACCTTCTCGACGAAGTTGTCGGTCAGGGCCTGATCCCATTTGGATTTGTCGTGCGGAATGGCGGCGAACAGCTCAGCGAGATCGTCGATCGTGGTTTCCAGTCTCACGCGGCGTGCTTCGGCGCGCCGCCGCCCGCCTTCCGAACGCCAGGCGAGGAAGCCGAACAGCGCCGAGGCGAACGCCATGATGAGCGTCGAGAACGGCAGAACCAGCCTCAGTGTATCGTCGGGCAATCCTGGGATCATGATCGGGCTCCGCACTACTTCTTTTTGAAAGGCAGGCCGGGAAACTTCGGCGGGCCGCCTAAGCCTGGAAGTGCCCCGCCGCCAAGACCCGGCAGGCCTCTAGGCAATGCGCCGCCGCCGAGACCGGGTAGGCCCTTGGTCAGCGTGTCCTTGAGATCGGCCGGCAACTGTTCGAGCGCCTTGGGATCGAGCTTTTGCAGCTCGGCTTGCATCTTGGCCATTTCATCTTCGCTCGGGCCGCCGCCGCCGCCGGCGCCCGGTCCCATACCGAAGGCGCCGGCCATCCGCGCCATCATGCCGGGGTTGCGATTCATGGTTTTCATCATATCGGCCATCTGGCGATGCATTTTCAGCAGTTTGTTGATGTCCTCAGGCCGCGTGCCGGAACCGGCCGCGATCCGCCGCTTGCGCTTGGCATCGAGGATCTTCGGAAAGCGGCGCTCCTTTGGTGTCATCGACGTGATGATGGCGCGCTGCCGCTTGACGTCTTTGGTGATGCCGGATTCGTTGATTTGGCTTTTCATCTTGGCGACGCCGGGCATCATGCCCATCAGTCCGCCCACGCCACCCATGCGTTCCATCTGTTTGAGCTGTTCGGCGAGATCATCGAGATCGAACTCGCCCTTCTTCATCTTCTGGGCGATGGCGGCCGCTTTTTCGAGGTCGATCGACTGGGCGGCTTTTTCGACCAAGCCGACGATGTCGCCCATGCCGAGAATTCGGCTGGCAATGCGCTTGGGATCGAAGTCTTCGAGGGCATCCCACTTTTCGCCGACGCCGAGCAATTTGATCGGCTTGCCGGTGACGGCGCGCATGGAAAGGGCGGCACCGCCGCGGCCGTCACCATCGGCGCGGGTCAGCACGGTTCCTGTAATCGACAGCCGCGCGTCGAATGCTTTGGCGGTGTTGACGGCGTCCTGCCCGGTCAGTGCGTCGACCACCAGCAACACTTCATGCGGGTTGGTGGCGGCTTTGATTTGCGCGACTTCGTCCATCAGCTCTTCGTCGAGCGTGATGCGGCCGGCGGTATCGAGGATCAAAACATCGTAGCCGCCGAGGCGCGAGGCTTCTTCGGCGCGCCGCGCAATTTGCAGTGGCGTTTGCCCCGCGACGATCGGCAGCGTCGCGACTCCGGCCTGTTCGCCGAGCACGCGCAACTGTTCCTGGGCTGCCGGGCGGCGCGTATCAAGCGACGCCATTAGAACTTTCTTCCGGTCGCGATTGGTGAGCCGGTAACCGATCTTGGCCGACGTGGTCGTCTTGCCCGAGCCTTGCAGGCCGGCCATCAGAATGACGACCGGCGGTGCGGCGCGAAGGTCGATCGGCTGGGCGTCGGAGCCGAGCACGCGCACAAGCTCGTCGTTGACGATCTTGACGACCATCTGGCCGGGCGTGATCGACTTGACGACGTTCTGGCCGATCGCCTTGGCTTTGACCGCTTCGGTGAAGTCCTTGACGACTTCGAGCGCGACGTCGGCTTCGAGCAGCGCGCGGCGCACTTCGCGCATGGCCTCGGCGACGTCGCTGTCGGACAGCGCACCACGGCCTTTGAGCTTGTCGAGGACGCCGGACAGGCGATCTGAGAGCGATTGAAACATTCTTGCGCTCACGGCGAGGTTCGCTTCGCGACCCCGCCTCCGCGGGGGCGGCACAACGTGCCGGCGGCCGTTTGGCCGCGCGTCTCGCTGCGCTCGTCGAAGTGTCCCTCAACCTTCTCCTTCTTCACACATGCCAAAACGACGAACGCACCCGAGAGCGCATCGCGCCGTCGGATGTTTGCCTCCCGCCTCCCTCCAGCCGAGCCGGATTGTGCAGGGCGGCGGCTCTTTTCAGAAGCCGTCGGAATTCGGCCGGACCATGGTTGATCGGCTCGGGACTGTCAATTGCGGCGTCGCGCACCGTCGGACCCCAGGGGTTAGTGTTTCGGTAACGCTCCTATGCGACAAAACTTCAATCGTAAGTTGTGCGTGAGTTCCATGAACTACCTCGAATCAATCCTGCAAGCCGACGGTTTTGCCATCGCCGCGTTGAGCGATCCCGGGCCGGTTGGCTGGCATCCAGTCAGTCCAGAGCAAAGTTTTCAGGTCCGCGCCTTTACTGGACCCGTCGAACTGGCTGCCGTTTTCACGGCGGTCGCGGGAAGTATCGCGATGGCGCTTGCCGACCCGGCGGGTCCGAGGGTCGATCCGAAAGCTCTCATTACGTTCGCGCCGAAGCAGCCTGCTGCCCCTGACGGGCAACTGCTGGCATTGATCGATACCGAAATTAGTCAGTGTTTTCATGAATTTGCGTCCAGATTGCCGGTTGCCGTCCGGCTTTCGGAAGCGCTTGTCCGCGATCTAGAGACGGCCCACGGCCGGCGTCCCACGGTCGATCCATCGACCGTTGCAAATGCCTGGGTCAAAACCTGTAAGGCGGCAGGTGCGCTGATCCGGGAGCTGGTCAACCGGCCACTCCTCGAAGCAAACGAGAGGAAGCGCCTCGACCAACTGGCGTTGCTCCTGTTCGATGTCGAGAACGAGGGCTTTCCGTGCGTCGAAGCAGACGGCCAGATCGTCATCCCGGGATGGGCGCAACGGCGGCGTTTTCCCCGCATTCCGGTCGATTTTACTGTCCAAATCAGGCTCGGGTCGCTGACGCACGCGGTGCAGGCCGCCGACGTCTCCCGCTCCGGTTTGGGCGTTACCGGATGCCGCCTCTTGCTCGATGGTGACCGCGTTTTGATCGGCTTCGAGGATGGCCGCAGCGTGCCGGCCAAGGTCGTCTGGACGCGGGCCGAGCGTGCCGGATTGCTGTTTAACGAGCCGCTGGCAGCCGACGACCTGCTACTTGGCCAGACCCCCGGCTAGGGGGTTTTCGGGTGAGGGTGAATCGCACAAAAACCCCAGCCCCGGGTTGGGCCCCCCCCCCCCC
>JANORU010000637.1:0-3310 GCA_031415475.1 Hyphomicrobium sp. | reverse complement strand
CCACGATATCGACGTCGCCGGCGGCAAGGGCGCGATGCCGGTCAGCGGCGTTGAGGGCACGAAACGCGACCTTAGCGCCGTCACCCAGAACGGCAGCGACCAGCGCCCGGCAGAAATCGGCGTCAAGGCCGGACCACTTGCCGCTCTTGTCGACGGCCGAGAAGCCATCCTCGCCTTCGCTGACGCCACAAATCAGGTGGTCGCGGGCACGAATGGCATCGAGCGCCGGCGGAAGCGCGGCGGCGGCGACACAGGACGCCGAGCCGAGGGCAGCCCAGAATACCGCGATGAACAGCCAGCAGCGCGAGCCGGACGGGGACAAATCAAACATTTCGACGGCTCTTTGGCTTACGCAAGTGGGACTGGACCAGTGCGATGACACTTCCCGCGTCGCCGCCCCCGGGTCAAGGTCTTGACCGGAAGGAAAGTTTGCGTCACACGGCGCACAGGCCGCCAGAGGTTCGACGCATGTCCAAGACCGACGCTCCGCCGCCGAGCCCGCTGAAACCGGCGACCGACGTCGTCCATCTTGGACGCGATCCCGGCCAGCAGACCGGCTTCGTCAACCCGCCAGTTTATCGCGGCTCGACGGTTGTTTTCCCGACGCTCGACGCCTTCGAGGCGCTCGACATGCCGTTCACGTACGGCCGCCGTGGCACGCCGACCGTGCGCGCGCTCGAGACGGCGCTGACCAAATTCGAAGGCGGCGCCGACTGCAAGCTGGCAAGTTCCGGGTATCAGGCCGTGACGACCGCCCTGCTGGCGTTCGTGGAAGCCGGCGACCACATTCTGATGACCGATAGCGTCTATCAACCGACACGCCAGTTCTGCGATTACATTCTGAAGCGGATGAACGTCGAGACCGAATACTATGATCCGCTGATCGGCGGCGGAATTGCAAAACTCATTCGTAAAAATACGCGATTGATCTACGCCGAAAGCCCCGGATCGCAGACGTTCGAGGTGCAAGACATTCCAGCCCTCGCCGCAGTGGCAAAGGCGAAAGGCCTGTGGTTGCTGGTCGACAACACCTGGGCCAGCCCCTTGTATTTCAAACCCTTAGCGCACGGCGCCGACGTCTCGATCCAATCGGCCACCAAATATCTTGTCGGCCATGCCGACGCATTGCTCGGCTGCATTACATCGAATGAGCGGGCGGCCCCACACATCGTCCGCTCGGCCGGCACGCTCGGCGTTTGTCCGGGCAGCGAAGAAACGTTTCTCGCCGCCCGCGGCTTGCGAACACTCGACGTCCGGCTTGCCCGCCACATGAGCAACGGATTGGCACTAGCGCGCTGGCTGCAAGCCCGGCCCGAAGTCGCCCGCGTGCTCCATCCGGCGCTGCCGAGCGATCCCGGACATGCTCTGTGGAAGCGCGATTTTGCCGGTGCCACCGGATTGTTCTCCGTGATCCTGAAACCGGCGGCGCGCACCAAGCTGGCCGCGTTCCTCGATCATCTCGACCTGTTCGCCATGGGCTATTCGTGGGGCGGCTTTGAAAGCCTCGTCATCCCGTTCGACTGCACCAAGTACCGGTCAGCGACCGCGTGGCACGCCGAAGGCCCGGCGCTGCGCTTTCATGCCGGTCTGGAGGATATCGATGATTTGAAAGCCGATCTTGAGCGGGCATTCGATCGGTTCAACGCGGCGGTTTGATAGGGTCACGTCTAGCAACCTCTCACGGGACGCCGCTCATCAAGCGCTTCAGCCAGGGAACCGACACCAGCAGAAGCACCGTGCAGGCGAGCACCAGCAGCGCCTGATTGAGAAAGAACGTGGCAAGCCCGGCGGCGTCGCCGGCGACAAAGCCCGCTCCCAACACACTGGCGAGTTTGTTGCCGAGGGCCGCACCTAAGAACCAAATGCCGAGCACGAGGCCGACGGAGCGCGCCGGCGCCAACTTGGTCATGGTGCTGAGGCCGACTGGGCTCAACAGAAGTTCACCAACCGTCTGCAGAAAGAAAAGCCCAACCAGCCACAGCGGGCTCACTTTGCCTTGCACCGTCAATTGGGCCGCCGGAACCATCCAGACGAACGACAACCCAAGAAACACCAAACCCAGAACGAACTTCATGGGTGTCGACGGTTGGCGATCGCCGAGCCGCATCCAGAGGGCGGCGAACAGCGGCGCCAACAGGATGACGAACAGCGCATTGAGCGATTGGAACCAGGCCGAGGGGAAGGAAAAGCCAAACGCCTCATTGGCAGTCAATTGATCGGCAAACAGCGAAATCGACAACCCGGCCTGCTCAAAGATCGCCCAGAACAGCATGGCCGCAAGCAGCAGGACGAAGACCGCCGCCATCCGCTGGGCGTCGATCCCGTCGCGCATTGCGAACCAGGCGATTGCAGCGCACGGCCCGGCCACGAACAGATACCTGAGCCACTGCCAGCCATCGCGATCCGACAGCACGACGAGCGCCATCAAGGCGACGGTAGCGGCAACAGCGGCGAGGATTGCCGGCCACTGCGCAGCGCCGATACCAACATCCGATGGCCGGTCTGACCGGAATAGGTCGCGCTGCTTGGCGAACAGGGCAAGACCAAAAACCATTCCAAAACCAGCGGCGGCAAAGCCATAGTGCCAGCTCGACGACGGATCGAGGCCCATGGCGCCAAGCCAGCCCTTGAATGTTTCGCCTTGGGCGAGAAAGCCGGTGACCAGCGGCGCCAGGAATGCGCCGAGATTGATGCCCATGTAGAAGATCGAGAATCCGGCATCGCGACGGGTATCCTTTTCGCCGTACAGCGAACCGACCAGCGCTGAAATGCTGGGCTTGAAGAGCCCTGTTCCGAGTGCCACCAGAACAAGGCCGGCATAGAACGTGCCGGTGCCCGGCCACGCCAACGTGAAGTGTCCGAGGGCAATGATCGCGCCGCCAATCAGCACCGCCCGATCGGCGCCGAGAATCCGATCGGCGATCAAGCCACCGGGAATCGACAGCATGTAAACGGCCATCGTGTAATTGCCGTAGACGAGCGCGGCCGCCGCCGTCGAAAAGCCGAGGCCGCCAGCATCAACCGGCGCCACCATGAACAACACCAACAGCGCCCGCATCCCATAATACGAGAAGCGTTCCCACAGCTCGGTGAAGAACAGAGTTCGAAGACCGGCGGGCTGACGGTTGTCTGAGGACATCGCCGTGGTCATTGAGGCCTGGGGGTCAAGGCTTGTCCCGCGCGTTGCTAATCAATGGCGACCCCGGCAGGATTCGAACCTGCGACCCTCTGCTTCGAAGGCAGATGCTCTATCCAGCTGAGCTACGGGGCCCATAGGCGCAACCTACCCGAAGGCGCCACGCTTGGCACG
>JANORU010000636.1:0-8053 GCA_031415475.1 Hyphomicrobium sp. | reverse complement strand
GTGACCTTCGCGCGCACCGGCACCCTTGACGTCCTCGCCCAGCACATCACCTGCATGGCCTGCCAAGCGCCGTTCGATGCCGGTCAACTGTACGACGAGGTCCGAAGCGCCCTGCCGTATGCCGCCCTGAACCGCGAGACTTTCGATCGAGTGTTGGCATTCGTCGCCACCGGTGGCTATGCGCTCAAGTCCTACGACCGGTTTGCGCGCCTCAAGGAAACCGATAACGGCCTATGGCGCATCGCCCATCCCAAATTCGTCCAGCAATACCGATTGAACGCCGGTACGATTGTCGACAGCCCGATGATCAAGGTGCGCATGATCCGGGCGCGCGGAGCGGCCTCGAAGGACCGTGCCCTGGCCGGTGGCCGCGTGCTCGGCGAGGTCGACGAATACTTCATTGAACAGTTGCCACCAGGCGCAACGTTCGTGTTCGCCGGCGAGATCGTCCGCTTCGAGGGTCTCAAGGACACCGAGGCGTTCGTCTCGCGCTCGGCCGCGGCCGACCCGATGATCCCGAGTTATGCTGGCGGCAAGTTTCCACTTTCTACCCACCTCGCCAAGCGTGTCCGCCGAATGCTGGCCGAGCCTCAACACTGGTCGAACCTGCCGCGACCCGTCGCCGAATGGCTGGCGCTGCAGAGCGAGAAATCCCTGCTTCCCGAGCCGGACGAAGTTCTGATTGAAACCTTTCCGCGCGGCAATCGCCACCATATGGTGCTTTATCCGTTCGAAGGGCGGCTGGCGCATCAGACGCTCGGCATGCTGCTAACACGGCGGCTCGAACGCCTCAACGCCCGGCCCCTCGGCTTTGTTGCCAACGACTACGGCTTGTCGGTATGGGCCGCGACTGACCTGTCGCGCCTGATCGAGGACGGCACGCTGTCGCTCAGCCAACTCCTCGAACAGGACATTCTTGGCGATGATCTCGACGCCTGGCTCGCCGAATCGAACCTGATGAAGCGCACGTTCCGGACGGCGGCCGTGATCGCCGGCTTGATCGAACGGCGTCATCCCGGCCGCGAGAAATCCGGCCGCCAGGTCACGATGTCCACAGATCTCGTCTACGATGTCTTGAGAAAACATGAGCCACATCACATTCTGCTGGAAGCGGCGTGGGCAGATGCTGCTACGGGACTTCTCGATATCGCACGGCTCGGCGACTTTCTTTCGCGGATCGCTGGCCATATTCGTCATCGTGCGCTCGACAGGGTTTCGCCGCTATCGGTGCCGATCCTGCTCGAAATCGGCAAGGAACCGGTGGCACGATTGACGCGCGAGGACTTGTTGCGCGATGCCGCCGCCGACCTTATCCGTGAAGCAACCGAACAAAGGACAGGTACCGGCCATGGCGACGCTTCAATTGAAACCGGAACGGCTCGACTCCGGCGAGTTCAATGAGCAGCCGGTCTCGATCTGCGGCAAGGCCTTGCTCGCCGATTTTTCCGGCGCGCTCTACTGGCCGGCCGAGGACACGCTGATTGTCGCCGATCTGCATCTCGAAAAGGGATCCGCGTTCGCCGCCAAAGGCCAGATGCTACCGCCCTACGACACGCGCGAGACGCTCGCCAAACTCGCCGACGCGATCGACCGGTTCGGCGCCAATACCGTCATTGCGCTTGGCGACACGTTGCATGACGACGACGGCGCGGCACGCATGACAGCCGAAGACCGCGAGACGCTACGCATGCTGCAAGATGACCGGGAATGGATCTGGCTGACCGGCAACCACGACCCTCTCATCGGTGAACGTCTCGGCGGCGTTGCCGTCGATGACATCCGCGTCGAAGGTTTGACGCTCCGGCACGCGCCGGCGAACGGCCGCGTCACCCACGAAATCGCCGGCCATCTCCACCCGGCCGCAAAAATTTCGTTGCATGGCCACACATTCCGCCGGCCCTGCTTCGTCGGCAACGGCCGGCGATTGGTGTTGCCGGCCTTCGGAACCTATACCGGCGGCCTCAACGTACTCGACGAGGCGTTCGATCCCCTATTTGGCCATGATGGCCGTTCGGTCTGGCTGCTGGGGCAGGAAGGACTGTATCCGGTGGCATCGCGCCTCCTGCGCGCCGATTGAAACAATAAATCCTACATCGCGCGCGGCCGGAAAATGGCCGACGCCGTAAGTCCAGCCGCGACCGCAAGCGCAACCACGAACAACCCGTAAAGCAATGGCTTGTCGAAAGCGAAGTCGTGCAGCCATCGCTCCAATCCCTCGCGCGTCAGCGTCACGCGCGACTGATACTGGCTGAGCAGGACACCGTTTTGAAATAGATAGACCCTGGCGGTCAGCATGCCGACCGGGATCGTCGCCGGCAGTTGGACGGCGGCGCGGAAAAGACTACGGCCCGAAAACACCACTCCGTAGTCGTCGCGAAGGTAAAGACTTTGATTGGACTTGAGCCGCGCTATGGCCTGGCGGAACTCGGCCAGCTCAACGGACGACGGCCGCGCCGATTTGGCGACCGCGGGCGTCATGGCAATGTGATCGAAACCGAGGCCGAGCGCATCTCTCACCCCGGCTTCGGCAAATTCCTCGACCGGCCGCGTCGACGCCAAAGCGTAGTAACTTGGCACGCTGGCAAATGCGAACGCCGGGCGATTGACCCACAGTCCGCCAACTCGCTGCTTCTGGCGGAGATCCTGGCGCTCCGTCACGCCTTCGACAACGATCGCGACATCATAAAAGCCGGACTCGGCACTCGGCTGGCGGCTGTTTTCGATGGTGCCGAAGACGACGATTTCCGCGCCAGCATAGCCCGATGTCACCGCAATCGAGCGCATGGAGACGTCAGCCTCGACGCTTTCAGGCGCCAAAGGTGACGGCACGGGTTCAACCGGCGTGAGACTCGGCGGAACATCGACCGGCTTGGGCGGTTCGGCCGGAGCTGTCTCTCTCAGTCGCGGCCGCTTGATGGTCGCGATCTCGATCGGAGACGGTGCGAGCCGGGTTGATTGAGTTACTGTCGGCGATTGCGCGTCTGGTCTGGCTACAGCGCCGCCTAAGGCAAAGCCGGGAACGACCGCCAGGGCCGCCGCCAAAAGCAAAACAAGGGTGAGCGATTTGGTCATCACCGCCCCCGTATCGTGTTGCCAAGCGAATAAAGCTCGGTCGGCGTCGCCACCAGACTCCAGCCCATGCGCAAGCCAACAAGAAGGACAATCGCCGCCAGCAGGAACCGAAGCTGTTCGCTTTTCAGTTCAGCACCTGCCGATGTGCCGAATTGAGCGCCCACCACGCCACCGACCATCAGCAGCGCACCGAGTACCGCGTCCACAGAGCTATTGAGTGTAGAGTGCAGCACGGCGGTCACAGCCGACAGGAAAACGATCTGGAACAGCGACGTTCCGATGACGATATTGGTCGGCACGCGCAGCAGATAGATCATGGCGGGCACCATGATGAACCCGCCACCGACACCCATGATCGCAGTTAGAAAGCCGACGAAAGCCCCGATCAACAAGGGAGGCACGGCACTGATGTAAAGCTTGGAGCGGGGAAATCGCATCTTGAACGGCAGGCCGTGCACCCAACTGTGCTGACCGGGCCGTCGCGTCGACGCCTCGCCGCCTAACTGCGATCGGCGAATGGCGCGTACGCTCTCGATCATCATCAGACTGCCGATGACGCCAAGCAGCAGCACGTAGCAGAGCGACAGAAACAACTCGAACTGACCGAGCTCGCGGAGAATTCGCACCAGCTGCACGCCAATGACTGCACCGAAGATACCGCCGCACAAGAGAACGAGTCCAAGTGGCAGATCGACATTGTTTCTCCGGTATTGCGCGATGGCCCCGGTAATGGACGACGCGACGATCTGCGCCGTTCCGGTGCCAACCGCGACCGCGGCCGGTACGCCCGAAAATATCAACAGCGGTGTCATAAGAAACCCGCCGCCAACCCCGAACATTCCCGACAGAAAGCCAACAGCCGCGCCCATGCCCAGGAACAACAGGGCATTGGCCGACATTTCAGCGATTGGCAGATAAACGTGCATAGCGGCGTCCGCGAGATCGATCGCAAGCGCCGCGCCCAACGAATTGGCAGGATTGAGCCCCAGAGATACGAGATCCTGGCGCCGCTCACTCCGAACCGGAAACGGCTCTGCTAGATTAGACGCGTGACCGTAGTCTGCGTCGCGGTGCGAGGCTAGTACCCACAATCACTGAAGGGTGATACGTATGACCAACGAGGTTGACCTTCGGCCAGGAGGGACGCGATGGGCGATGCTTGCGCATCGCACGAGCGGCTCGACGCCGCCGGCGGTCAACCTCGTTCGCCCGCAGGGTCGCCGCCCTCGGGCGCCCGGTGCGTCGCACGGCTTGCCCGTAGCATGGGCTACGGGTCGCGCCATGCTCCTGCCGGATCACCGCGATGGTCGGCGATCAGACGTATCACCCTTCAGTGATGGTGGGTACTAGTACCCGGATACATCATTGGTTCGCGAACGCGGCGCAAGTCAGCCGTTGTCTTCATCGGCTTGGCGCTTTTTCCAGTCTTCTCCGGCCGTCCGGGCGTCGTTGGCCATCATGTTGGAACGCTTCGCCGAATATGCGCCGATCTGCTGCTCGGCGGCTTCCAGATCGCCGGCCGGTAGGGCAGCCTTGGCAGCCTCACGGCGCTTGGTCGATTCCTGATCGCCGGAGCGTGCGGCCAGCGCGTACCACTTGTAAGCAAGCTTGGCATCTTTGGCGACGCCAAGACCATTCTCATGCAGCACTGCCAGGTTGAACTGGCTGTCAGCGAGCCCGAATTCAGCGGCCTTGCCGAACCATTCGGCGGCGGTTGTGTAATCGGGAGTGCCGCCTTCGCGGTTGGCACTCAACACAGCGAGGTTGTGCATCGCTTTTACGTTGCCCTGTTCGGCGGCGCGCTGATACCAGCTCCGCGCCCGGCCGGCATCGGCTTTCACCCCAAGGCCCCGCTCGAACAAAGTGCCAAGACGATATTGCGCCTGCGCGAAACCTTGCGACGCCGCGCGCTGATACCAGACATGCGCTTCCTTGAAGTTTTGCGTGGTGCCCTTGCCCTCGGCAAGACGGGCACCAACTTCGAATTCTGCAGATGGATCGCCCTTGGCGGCGGCCGTGCGCAACGACAGTGGGCCAACCGTGGCCGGCGGCAGTGACAGACCGCTCGTTTGCGGGGCGGACCGTTGAACCGATTGCTCGATTTCGGATGTATTCGACGTCGCAATTGACGCCTGGCGTGTGTGCTTGGCCGTCTCTTCCGGCATCAGCGCGGCCGGCGTCAGCTTGGCGGCGGCCGATCCGATGGCATTGGACAGCGTTGCCAGCTGCTGTTGTTGCTGCAGGTGCGCGATAGCATAAACACTCGGCATATTGTCGGAGCGCTGCAACACGATGCCTTCCGGCGTCACCGGTGGTTCGGCAGTGTTGGCGCCGTTCTTTTGTTCGATGTATTCGCCGTCCGGAACTTCGATCGATGAGCCGATACCGTCTTCCGACATTTCCGGAATGGAGTGCTTCTTCACCGGCGGCTTGGCGACAGGCGATTTCTGGACCGGGCTGGCGGCTTGCGGTTTGACGGGGGTAAGACCGCCCTCGACAGCATCCGACTGGCGCTGCGGTTCGACGTTCTGTGCAGCCGCTGGTGCCTTCTGCTTGATCGGCATTCCCGCGGGCGGCGGTACATCGTCGGCCTCGACCCCCGGCATTGCGTTGTCCGGCATCGAGGGTGCGGCGGTGGCTCTCTCAACGAGCGGAGCCGTGACCGGTGACACTGGAGCTGTCTCAGCCTTGGCTTGAACGTCTGACTTGATGGGCATCTCGCTCGGCGCGGCCGTAACGGGCACCACGCCAGAACCGGATGGCTTCTTCGACATCAGAAGTGAGCCGCCACTGGCCGCAATGACGAGACCGAGCGCCAGGGCGGTAAACATCAGTTTGCGCGAGCCGCCATTTTTGGCTGCCGGTGCCGATTCGATGGCAATCGGATCACGCCGCTTGGCCTGCGGTTCTGCGGCCTGCATGTCCGCTGCACCGGTCGCTCTCGGCTTGATGGAGATGGTGGCGTCCTGCTCGGCCGCGGCGCGCGCTTTGGCGCGCTGCGCATCGGCGACGAAATCCTGACGCATCTTATCGATCGACGACCGGGTCGGACGAGCGGACGGCGCTTCGGCTTCTGCGGCCAGCGGCGCATCATCGTAGTCTTCGTGGCTATCAAACGCACTGGTCGTCTGGACAGCCGGCGCCGGTTTGGCTGGGGCAGATTCGGCAGCATTCGAAACGGGCGATGCGGCAACCGCACGCTGCGCTCCCTGAGCGGTAATCTCGGCCACGCGGGCATGCGATACTTCGAGAGCATCGACCCGGTCAAGCACGCGGATCATTGCCTGCTGAACGGTATCGAGCATGGAGTACGTCTGCTCTTCACCCTGACGGCGTTCGTCCATCATGGTCCGGAGCATATCGCCGATGCCGGCGAGGCGGCCGTCGTCCTGGCCGTTGTGCATTGTTCCTGCAAAGCGCGAAGCTGCATGCTCGGCCGCCGCGACGGCGATCTGCTCGAGGTCTTCGGTCGGACGGACGTTCGAATCAACAAGTTGCGAGAGTCGCTGATCGGACAGCTGCTCGATGACAGCACCGAGCTGATACTCGATACCGTCGAGGCGGCCCAATTGCGCTTCTGCCTGTTCGATGTGCCCGGCCAGTTCGCTAATTTGAGCTTCGAGGAGCTTAAGCCCTTCGATATCCGATCGCGTGACCACGTCGCCGAGAACGCTGCCGACGCGCTGTTCGAAGTCATCGAACCGCTCGCCAAGCGCCATGACCGATCCGTCAGGCCGGACTTCGGACAACGACTGTTCAATCCGGAGGGCGATGTCCGAAAGCCGGTCATCGAGCCAGGCACGGTCGGCTGCATGATCGTAGACTGGCGCGGCAGGCGCCTTTTGCACGACAGTTTCAACCGCGCGCACCGGAGCCGCTTGAGGCGATGGAGCGTCGGAAACCGGAGAAATTCGGATCAGGGCGGCGTCGCTCTCCTCGTAGACTTTGGTCAGCGCTTCGGCTGACAGGTCGTCCCAAGGTTCGTTGGCTTCATCCGCTGCGCGGTCGCCAACAAGATCAAAAGGATCAACTACCCCGGCCGATAGCTTGACCGGATCGGCCGCGCGCGGCTGGCCATTGGTCAGAGAGAATGACGACGCGGACTTCAAAACGGCGGGCGCTGCATGGTCGATGGCGCTGGTCATGGTGCTGCGATCTGCTCGCGCAGTGGTGCGGCCGGCTTCGGTCGAATGCAATCGGCCGGCAAGTTCTGCCATTCCGCTCTCGATGCGATCAAAAACGGCGATGCAGTCGTCAGGTACGCGCGCGCGGACATCTTCAGCTGTCTTGCCAAGCGTCGACAACCGGTCGTGGACATCCTTCAGGACGTGGGAATGACGGCGGTCGGCATCCGCGATCTGCCCGGCGATCGCGTGCAACAAAGATTTGATCTCGTTGGTTGGTGTCGGCGATTCGTCTGCCGCTGCCGCATCAAACCCAGCCATGATCGTAACCGCTCCCGACGTCAGATGTGTCTGCTGGCGCCTTGGATGGCGCCGGAACCTTGGATCGCGAGGCGCGGGTCCGATAAACGAGCCCAGTTCCTGCAAAACCAAGATGTTGAGGTCTTCCGGGGCCGGACGCGGAACGGTGATGATGATGAGCCCCAAAGCGGAGGCTCGCAGGCACCAGTAAACGCGCGGTTAAGGTTCGAAGCAGACTTGGACTTATCTAAAAATACCGTTGTTTTTCAACATATTAGGTGAGCGACATTCCACTGACTCTGGGCTTCAAATTCGCCTCCGCGCCGTCGCCGCCATCACTGATTCGCCGCCAGCGCTGAAAACCGCACGCCGGCGGACTACTGCCGCCCCGCTCCAAGAAGATTTCGCCATACTCTCGGGCTAGCACTCATTTGGGCGAGAGATTGAAGGAGTGCGTGGCCGTGGCTCATGGACCGAACGTTCGCATTGCGATCGCTGTTGCGGCACTTTCGATAGCCGCCGGCGTCGCGACCCGGGCTGAAGACGACAAACCCGGC
>JANORU010000635.1:0-6481 GCA_031415475.1 Hyphomicrobium sp. | reverse complement strand
AGCTGCGCTCAGATCGGCAAGAACTGTCACATCTCCGGTGGCGCCGGTATCGGCGGCGTCCTCGAACCGCTGCAAGCCGGTCCTGTCATCATCGAAGACAATTGCTTCATCGGCGCGCGTGCCGAAGTGGCCGAAGGCGTGCAAGTCGGCGAAGGCTCGGTGCTGTCGATGGGCGTCTATCTCGGCGCCTCGACCACGATCATCGATCGCGCCACTGGCGAAAAGCACTTCGGCAAGGTGCCGCCGTACTCAGTCGTGGTGTCGGGCGGTATGGCGGGCAAGCCGCTGCCCAACGGCGAGCCGGGTCCCAACCTCTACTGTGCCGTCATCGTCAAACGGGTCGATGAAAAGACCCGCTCCAAGACCAGCATAAACGAACTCTTAAGAGATTAAGGGCAGCAATTGGAGGTTGCCGGCACCTGCTGGCTTGATTTTCATGACACCGTTCGTGGCCTCGGCGCGCGGGAGCGATCTCATTGGGACTGCTGAAATACATTTTGGGCCAGACGGACGAGGAGACTACCGGAGCAGCCGATGGCCCTCCCGGTGTACCCGGCGACGATCTCGCACCTCTCGACTCGTCGTTTGCCCGCGCCGAAGCGGCCATCGATCAGGCCGCGCGTGCGCACAAGTCAAATACCGGAGTTTCGGACCGCCGCAGCCAAGGCGTATCCGACCGGCGCGGCGATATCGAAAGTGAAACCCCATATTTCGGCGCCGACCGTCGCAGTAGCCAGCCCGGCGACCGGCGTCACGTGACGCCCGGATTCGGCAAGCGCAATCGAACGCCATAAGGCCCGACTGCCGCTGGCTTCGGCCGCCCCATTCGCCTAGACATAGGGCGCGCAGAGGGGATGCCGTTGAACTATCGCAAACTCGATTCCAAGAAGATCGTCGAGACGCTGGAAATCCTGCGCCAGCGGATCTCGGAGCGCTTTCCCGGCGCCGGGCTCGAAAACGTCTGTGTCGATTTGATCGCCATCGCCCGCCAGACCGAGGCGCGGGCCGACGCCATCGCCAAACCCGACCTGCTGATCCGGGCGATTGTCGCGGCCATCATGGCGTCCGGCTTTTGGCTGCTCGGCTGGCTCGTTTGGGATTATCTGTCGAATACCAAGGCGAGCAACGATCTGTTCGGCACGCTCCAAGGCATCGATAGCGCCTTCAACTTGCTCGTTTTGATGGGTGCCACGATGTACTTCATGGTGTCAATCGAGGAGCGGGTGAAGCGCCGCCGCGCACTGACCGCGCTGCATGAACTGCGCTCGATCATCCACGTCATCGATATGCATCAGTTGACCAAGGACCCGTCGACCGACGCCATGGTCACGCAGCGCACGCCGTCGTCGCCCAAGCGCTCGTTGCAGGCGTTCGATCTCGTGCGCTATCTCGACTATTGCTCTGAAATGCTATCGCTCGCCGCCAAGGTGGCGGTGCTCTATGCGCAGAGCTTTCCCGATCCCGTCGTGACCGAGGCGGTCAACGATCTGGAGCGCACATCGACCAGCCTGGCGCAGAAAATCTGGCAGAAGATCAACATCCTGCACCGCACGCTGGACCAGCTTTCGCCACCCGCGTCGGTGTCGTACCAGCCGGATGTCGGGCCGGTGGGCAACGCCGCGACCTAACTCCAAGGCGGTATTTTAGGATACGACGATCGAGGCGAGGAAATTTCCGACGGCCTCGAACATAGCCGACAGGCTGCCTTCCAAAGTTCCGAGAATGATGATGATGCTGATCGAGATGAGACCGGCGATCAGGCCGTATTCGATCGCCGTCGCACCTGACTGGTCCGAGCTAAATCGCCGAAGCTTTGTCATCGACATTGTTGCGTCTCCGCGATCGTGATGCTCGATCGGCAAACTTCGAATCGTCACTGATTCTAAAATTACGATCAGCCTGTTAACGCCTCGTAAATTGATGACCTAAACAACTCGTTATTCGCCGTTTGGGCGGCGCACTTGGTTGGGAGTTGGGCGGTTTGTGCGTTGCGCTCCTGGGAGCCCGGCCGCTGCGATCCGTCGTGCTAGCCATTTATGATCGAGCGGACTAGGTTCGCCGCCTGACGAAACTTCCCCCCAAACCCGCCCGCGAGATGCCGCCATTACCCACTGATCCGGTTGCTCTGACCAAAGCTCTGATCCGCTGCCCGAGCGTGACGCCGGCTGAAGGTGGAGCTTTGTCCCTGTTACAAGCCGTGCTCAAGGCGGCCGGCTTCGACTGCCACCGCGTGATGTTCTCCGAGCCCGGCACGCCGGATGTCGACAACCTCTATGCCCGGCTCGGTACCGCCGGTCCCAACTTGTGTTTTGCTGGTCATACCGACGTTGTCCCGCCCGGCAATCTCGCGGCCTGGACCGTTGATCCGTTCGCGGCCATCGAGCAGGGTGGCGACCTGATTGGCCGCGGCGCCGTCGACATGAAAGGCGCGATTGCCTGTTTTGTCGCCGCCGTTCATCGCGTCCTCGAGCGCGGCGCCCGGCCGGCGGGTTCGATTTCGCTGCTGATTACTGGCGACGAAGAGGGCCCATCGATCAACGGCACAGTGAAGCTCCTGCAGTGGGCGGCGGATCGCGGCCAAACGTTTGACGCGTGCCTGGTCGGTGAACCATCAAACCCGTCGGCCCTGGGCGATGAAATCAAGATCGGGCGGCGCGGGTCGATGACCGGTGAACTGACGGTCCATGGCAAGCAAGGCCACGCCGCCTATCCCCAGCTTGCCGATAACCCGATCCCGAAGCTCGCGCGCTTCATCGAGCGGTTGTCTTCGCGGCCAATTGATGCCGGTACCGCCGACTTCGAACCGTCGAGTTGTCAGGTGACCGTCATTTCCGTGCCGAACAGCGCCAGCAACGTCATCCCTGCCGAAGCCCGCGCCACCTTCAATGTTCGCTACAACACTCTCTGGAGCCGGCCGGCGATCGAAGACTGGGTGCGGCTGCAATGCGAAGCTGCCGCCCACGGCGCTGGCGCCACGTTCGATGTGTCGTTCTCGGGAACCGGAGATGTCTTTCTGACCAAGCCCGGTCCGCTGGTCGAGATGCTCAGCCGTTCGGTTAAAGACATCACTGGCCGAACACCGCGCCTGACCACCGGCGGCGGCACATCCGACGCCCGTTTCATCAAGGACTACTGCCCGGTCGTCGAATTCGGCCTCGTCAACCGCACCATTCATCAGGTCGATGAGCGCGTGGCGCTGGCCGATCTCGAAGCGCTGACCAAAATCTACGAGCGCTTCATCGCTGGCTTCTTCGCTGAAGCCGCGCGGGCCACGTCGTGAAGGCAACAAGGGCGCAAAAAATGAGAAAGCCACCGGGCGCAAACCCGATGGCTCTCTGAACATGGATCGATGAAGGAAGCCGGCGACGCTGAGCCGTCGGCCTCCCAGCTCCGATTAGGTTACCTTACCGGCTTCCGTCGTGAGCTTGCCGCCGATGGCCGAGAACAGGCCCGACAGGCCGTCTTCGAGAACGCCGAGGGCGACGATGATGCCAACGCCGACGATGGCAGCGATAAGGCCGTATTCGATCGCCGTAGCGCCCGACTCGTCCTTCAGAAAGCGAGCGAAAGTGGTCTTCATGATGTCAGTCTCCCAATACAAGTACTTGCGTTTGATCCAGTTCAACGCGGGGGTTGTCCTCGCCTGTGAACTGTTGTGACAATACCCCTCGATCTCTTAAATTCGTGTAAAAGCGCAGAGATACCAAATCATTACTATCTGTTCGACTGTTAAACATGAGGTCATAAAATAGAAAAGACCGAGTTTGCATGGGGCAATACTGAGTATCGTGTGATTAATATTTAGTTTTTACATTAGCTATACTTATAAACTATCAATACAGTGTCGTTAATATTTGGTTGTAGGCTGGATAAACGACAATTTGGTACTGCCGCGATTGCCCGATTTCGAAGTTTTGACACTGAGCATTTGGCCTCGGCGCCAAGTCAGGAGGGTTTCTCTCTCTGCGAGACCTCGAGAGCCTGCGGGCGGAAGAGCAACGCCGGACTAGTGATCGGGTTTTTTCGGACTTTTTGAAGCGTTTGGTGGTCGCTCGGTGGTCGCTCGGTGGTCTCTGGGCGCCAATTCAGAAGTGACCACTGCGCCCTGGCGTCCGTTTCGGGCCAGGCGTTTGCACTTCGTTCATCAATTCCTGAGCTAATAGCTTCAGAAACAGCTCAGTCAGGGGCCTCACGCATGCCACGGCATCGCTTGCATTCGATCTTCACCGAAACGTCGACACCCGCCGCACTTCTGGCGGCCACAACGCTGATGGCGGCAGTGGTGCTCGATGCGACCGCAGTCAAGGCCGAGGACTTGATCGTCCGTTACGACCAGTCCCAGCTTCTGCGGCTGCCCCGCCCGGTGGTCGACATCATTATCGGCAACCCGTCGATTGCCGATGTCTCAATCCAGGGCGGCAACATGCTGGTCGTGACCGGCAAGACGTTCGGTATTACCAATGTCATCGCTCTCGATAGCGAGAAAAACGTCATCCAGGATCAACGCATCATCGTCGAGCGCGATGAGCGCCGCATGGTCAACCTCAATAAGGGTAGCCAGCGCCAGTCGTTTACCTGCACGCCCAATTGCTCGCCGACCCTCACCATCGGTGACGATTCGGTCTACTTCGAGCAGGTCATGAAGAGCTCGTCGAGCAAGACCAAGTTCTCCGATAGCGGCGACGGCGGTGGCGGCCAGGCGGCCTCGCAGTAAAGCGGCACGCTCTTTCGAGTCACTTTAGAAAGTCAGATCTTTGGAAGTCGTGGGCCACCGCCCGCGGCTTTCTTCGTTTTGCGGTCCTGTTGCCGGCGGGACACCGAGCGGCTTTCGGCGCGCGACAAAGCAGCATCTCCGGCTTCGGCCGAAGCTCAAGTTTATCAACTTAACAGCTAGCTACTTATAAGCATAAATATTGAATACAATTTGAATAAAACGCAATTAATACTGTAAATCATCTGTTTTCCACGAAGTATAACATTGGATAATTTCAACGAATATTTCACCCAACACGGAGTAAATTGGCCCATGTTCGAGAGAGGGACAGGGGAATACTCCATGGACTTGGCCAACACCATCGCCAGTCGCCAGCAGACGCGCCGCGTGCGCCGTCTCTTTGGCCGGCTCGCTCAAGATCGTCAGGGCGCCACCGCAATCGAATTCGGGTTGGTGGTGGGGCCGTTTCTGCTGTTCGTGCTCGGTATCATGGCGCTCGGACTGCAGTTCTTCACCATCAACTCGCTCGATCACGCGACCGAAGTCGCCTCGCGCCGGGTCCGCACCGGTCAGGCACAGCTCGCCAACATGACCAACACCGACTTCAAGAACCTGGTGTGCACCGAAGCCGGCAGCTTCATCCAGGACGACTGCAGCGACAAGGTGAAGGTTCACATTCAGAGCGACACGGTCTGGGCGAACATCACGCCGATCCAATGCGCGGCAGGCGGCGTCCTCACTCCGGAATCCGGCAACGGCACCGATCTCCTCACCACCAAATCGGGCACCGCCGGCGCCGTGGTGCTGGTGACGATCTGTTACGACTGGACGCTGCCGGTCAACTTTTCCTACCTGCAGTACATGCTCATGAAGCCGTCCGATGGCATCACGCTCACCAGTGGCGGGTCGATGGTGCAGTCGGTCGCAACCTTCAGAACCGAACCCTATCAATGATCCCGTCCCGGCCGTGAGGCCGGTCCCGTCAACACGTCCAGTTTGTCAAAGTTGAGTAGCAAGATGTCCAAGTCTCACATCCTTCAAGGCCTTAAACGGAGCCTCAGTTCCGGTCTCCGCATCCGGCACGATGAGCGTGGCGTCGCCGCCGTCGAGTTTGGTTTGATCGCCCCCGTTCTGCTGCTGATCCTGGTGATCGTCGCTGAAGTCACGCGCGGTGTCGCCATCGACCGGCGGCTCGGCCAGGTGACATCGATGATCGCCGACCTTGTGTCGCGCGAAGAGAACATGACGGCCGCCGACCTCAACTCCATCTACGCCATTGCCGGCCATGTGATGGGCAACTGGGGAACCGATACCCTGCAAATCGAGGTCATTCCGGTCAAGGCCAACCCGACCAATTTTTCGGATCGGAAGGTCTACGCATCGGTCGCCAATCGTCCGACCTACGGCGGCGTGACAGCCAAGCCTGCATGTCAGGCCTATACCGGGTTGCCGACGGCGCAGGAATTCCTGCCGGCCGGTTCGAGCGTGATCGTGGTCGAGACCAAATATCACTTCACGCCTATCTTCACGCAGACCTCGCTGGTCGAAGGCGATTGGAAGGACAAGGCGACCTTCACCCCGCGCAATGCCTGCGTTGATTTCGACAACGATAATTGCGTCTCCTCCTGCTTCTAATATCTGATCCGGTCCCGGTCACTCCCTCCTAGTTAGGGGGTGGCGGATTCCGCGTCGGCCTGGAAAGCCGGTTTTTCTCAGTCCCCGGTTTCGTTTGGCCGGCAACGGTGCTAGCGTTCGCGGATGGGAAGG
>JANORU010000634.1:0-5455 GCA_031415475.1 Hyphomicrobium sp. | reverse complement strand
CCGGTGCCGGAGCAACGACCGAGAGCCTCGCCAAAAAGACAACGGTGGTGCGGAACGCAGTGGCGCGAGCGCGGCAAGCCATGACGACCGATACAATTGAGGCCATTGCCAGTATCGCCGGCTTCGAAATCGTCGCCATGGCAGGGGCCATTGCAGCCGCGTCGCAGGCCGGCATCACCGTGGTGCTCGATGGCGTGGTGACGTCGGCGGCCGGGCTGATCGCCATGATGGTTGATCCAAGTGCGCTCGACACGGCCATTGCCGCTCACACCGGCGCCGAGCCCGCACACAAAGTGGCACTCGATCATTTGGCGCTAGAACCTTTTCTCGATTGGCAGTTGCGGCTCGGCGAAGGCACCGGCGCGCTCCTCTTGCTGCCGTTGCTCGATGCCGCCGCCGCGCTCGTCAAAGACGTCGCCTTGCTGTCGGACGTGACGGGATGAGCGAAGCCGCGCCCGCGCCGGGACTCGTGCGTGCATTCCTGAGTGCAGTCCAATTCCTGACCAGAGTTCCTGTTCCTTCGAGCGGCGCAAACGATCCTGAATCAGCCGCGAGCGATTTACGCCGCGGGCTCGTGTTCTTGCCGGTGATCGGCGGTGCGATCGGAGCTGTTACAGGCATCGCGCTACTTGTCTTGTCAGTTTTTCTGCCGTTCTCGCTTGCTGTCCTTGGCGCACTCGCGATCGAAGTGCGCTTGACCGGCGCGCTCCATGAAGATGCCGTCGCCGATGTCGCCGACGCCTTTGGTGGCGGTGCCACGCGCGATGATGTGTTGCGCATCCTGAAGGACAGCCGCGTCGGCACGTATGGCGTCTTGGCGCTAGGGTTCGCAGTGGCGCTGCGAGCCGCAGCTTTGATCGATCTGGAGGATACAATCGCTGCTGCTATCGTGCTGATTGTATCCAGTGCTGTTGGGCGGCTGGCAATCCTTGCAGTTCTGGCGCTGGTACCGCCGCTCGAAGGCCGAACGAGCCTGGCGAACCAAATCGCGTCCCCTGGGGATTGGTCGGCGGTACTGATGGGTGCCGCGATTGCCAGCCCGGTCGCGGCCCTCGGTGTCTGGCTTGATTTCAACTCGGTTCTCTTGGCGCTTGTGGGCATTGTGCTGTTCCTCGTCTGGTATCGCGCCCTGCTGATGCGCCGGCTCGGTGGCGTGACGGGAGACTGCCTCGGCTTTGCGGCCTACGCCGGTATTCTGATCGCGACACTGGCCTTCTGCCGTCTGGGCGCGTGACATGGGCCAGCTAATTCTCGTCCGGCATACGGAAGTCGCCCAGCATTGGCGGGGACGTTGCTACGGCCGCTCCGACGCGGGGTTGAGCCGTCTTGGTCTTAAAGCAGCACTCGAGTTGGCGCCTATTCTCGCTCGCTCAAACCCGGCTAGGATAATTTCATCACCATTACGCCGTGCGCGATTTCTGGCCGGACTTGTGGCGCGAGAAGCGGGATTGCCGCTGACCATCGACGCACGTCTCGCAGAGTGCAATTTCGGAAGTTGGGAAGGCCGGACCTGGGATGACATCTATCGCGACAGCGGCGATGCCATGATGGGCATGGTCGCCGCGCCTGAGAGCTTCCGGCCCGGCGGTGGAGAAACAACGTTCGATCTGCGCGATAGGGCGATGGCGTGGCTCGCGAGCGTACCGCCCGATAGACCGTTGCTTGCCGTCTGCCATGGCGGCCCGATTGCAGCCATCCGCGGTACGCTTTCTGGTGCGCCGACGAAAGAGTGGCCGGCGCTCATTCCGGAACCCGGTCAATGGGTCGAGATCGGCGATTAACGCCCGCGTTCTGTTGCCTTTCATTAACCCAAGGAACGAACGCTCCGCCACGCTGTTCCTCGCGGAACCGCAGCAAATGGGTCGCGGCCTGATGATCGGCACCAGCGGCGGCACAGCGCTCGAAGGGAGAGGTGTGACGGCTGACGCGCATTAACTCAAACGCGATAGGAGCCGCACCATGGCCAACATCACCGACCTCAAGAAGTTCCCACTCTCGAATACCTACATCGACTTTGGTACCAACGATTTCATTCTCGGTACCGCATTCGCCGACAACATCACTGTTCACGGCGGCAACGACGTCGTCGATGCCGGTGGAGGCAATGATGTGATCTTCGACAGCTATGCTCGCAACGGCGGACCGTCGGGATACGACACGATCAACGCCGGGGCTGGCAATGACGTCATTCTATCGACTTTCGACGGCGGCAACGGTTACGACGGCGGAACCGGCATCGATATTCTGCAAATCAATTGGACCGCGCCCGGGGTTAGGGTCGATCTGCAGTCCCACTACGCGGGCCGGCTTGGAGGCCTGCAGAACAACATCGTGTGGAACATCGAAAACGTCGTTGGCACCATAAACACCGACGTAATTTATGGAGATTTCAACGCCAATACGCTCGATGGCTACAATGGTGAGGATGTCCTCTACGGCCGCGACGGAGCCGATTTGCTGTTTGGCAATCGCGGACATGACGTGCTCTACGGCGGCAATCAGAATGACAATTTGCAAGGCGGCGACGGCAATGACATCCTGCTCGGAGAAGCCGGTGCCGACGTCATTTCTGGAAGCACGGGCAACGACTTCATCACCGGCGGGCTTGGTCGCGATGTCATGTCGGGTGGTGACGACAACGACAAGTTCAACTTCTTGACGCTTGCTGACTCTGGAATTGGAGCGCTGGCCGATCTCATCACTGACTTTGAGCGCAATTTCGACGATATGAACGTCGCCGGCATAGACGCCAATGTGAATGCCGCCAACGATCAGGCTTTCACGTTCATTGGTACAACAGGAACGTTCGGCGGAGCGGCACAGATCCGCAGGGCTTATGATGCCGGCAGCAGTACCACCAGTCTGCTGTTCAATACCGACGCCGACCAGACCGCCGAGATGACGATCAAACTTTCTGGCAACGTTTTTGTTTCGGCCGGAGATTTTTATCTCTGACCAGATCTAGAACAAACGGAAACGGCCGGGGGTTTTTCTCCGGCCGCTTTCAATTCAGGGGTGGTTTTAGGGTCCCCAAACTCGGCCAGCAGGTGATACTTCCTCTTTGATTTGGTCCTAATTTCGCGATCCTTAGGGGTGCGGTCAATCCTGCTATTGCGGCTCGCCGATTTGGTGTTATTCGCGCCGAGCGGTCTCTGGCACTGCACCGCGTCACAAATTTCACCTATTCCTAGAGTGCTCATGTCGGTGTTCGTGAGACTAAAAGCCGGTGGCCGGTCGTGCCGTCAGGAGTTTGTGATGTCGAGATTTTGCGTTGTCGTGATGATGTCGATAGTTGCACTTGGCGGCGCGACCCCGTCGTGGGCCGGAGAACAGGAGCGCCAGCGGTCAGAGTCCCCCCGACGCATCGGGGAAAATCCATTCGTCAAGGATCGCGGGCGCGACGGCGAACGGCCTGCACTATCTGATCGCTTCGGACCTGGCGACTGGGAGCTGGTTGGCCGGGCGGTTGTCGAGCCCAAGATCGAGCGGCAGACCATCGAAATCGAACGGCAAGCTGGCCGGTTGAGCCGGATTGGTGTCCTGGCGCAGGATTCCGACATTGAGATCATCGATCTCGAAATCAACTACGGCAACGAAGAAAGCGAAAAGATTGCGGTCAACACCCTGCTAAAGGCCGGCGCGCGGTCGCCCGCTTATGATCTCAACGGCTGGGAGCGGCGTGTTCGCGCAGTCACGATCACCTACCGGCCGTTCGGTCCCGCGCGGATTGCATTGTTCGGAGAGCCACAGCGGCAGCTTCGCCCCGGTGCGCGGTGGGAAGCGCTCGGGTGTCAAACCGTCGGCTTCCTCGACGACAAGGACGTGATCCGTGTCGGGCACGAAGACGGCCGCTTCCGGGCCATCAAACTGACGGTTGAAGGTCAGAGGCTGCGGCTCGCACGATTGCGCGTGGTCTACGCCAATGGCGCGGTAGAGGACTTGGCGGCCAGGACAGTCGTGCCCGCCGGGACCGAGACTCGGCCATTCGAACTGACAGGCCGGCGGCGCGGCATCGACCGCATTGAACTCAATTATCTGCCGCAGATTGTTTTGGGAGACGGTGCAACTGTCTGTGCTTACGGGCTGTGAGCAACAGGTTGCCAACGTCGAGAGTGCGCCATCGCGCGGATAAGAAACAAGGATATCTCTTATGAAAAGTTCATTCGGTCTTTTAGTCTCTGCAGCCCTGGTCGTCATGTCTGTGAGTGTGCACGCGGCTCCGCCCGCCAACAAGGACGCCTGTCTTGCCAAAGCGTTCGAACTTGCCGACCAGGCCGCTCAGAAGAAACTCCCCGAAGCTCAGGCCGCCCAGGTCGAGCAGTTGATCACCGCTGTCGAAACGGACTGCACAGCCGGCGATATGACTAAGGCCGACGCGTCGATCAAAGCGGCCGCCGACGCGCTTGCACGGCCGTAAGCGTTGATGCGGCCAGCTGTCAGCATCACGTCGCCGCCGAGATTCGCTTGGCCTTTCTCTCGGCCAGAAGTCCAAGATAGTGCTGCAGCACCGCCGCTCCGGCAATCGACGTGATGTCAGCATGGTCGTAGGCCGGCGCGACTTCAACCACATCGGCGCCAACGATATCGAGCGAGCCGAGCCGGCGAAGGATCATGAGCGCTTCGCGGGACGATAATCCGCCAGCGACAGGCGTGCCGGTGCCCGGAGCATAGGATGGGTCGAGGCAGTCGATATCGAAGGTGATGTAGGTCTTGGCATCGCCGACGCGGGCCTTAATGCGCTCGACCACACCGGCGACGCCCAGGGTTTCGACGTCCTCGCCGTGGATAATTTCGAGACCGCAATCGTCCGGTGCATGGGTTCTGATCCCGACCTGGATCGAGCGGGTGGGGTCGATGATGCCGGCGCGGACGGCGCGCGCCACGAACGATCCATGGTCAATCCGGGCCTCTTCATCAAACCACGTATCCTGATGGGCGTCGAACTGGACCAGCGCTAACGGCCAGTGCTTCTTGGCGTGCGCCTGGAGCAACGGCCAGGTGACATAATGATCGCCGCCAATCGACAAAAGCGTCGTGTCCGTGTCGAGAATTGCTTGCGCCTGCCCCCGGATCTGCTGGGGCACATCGAAGTGCCGGCCATAGTCGAGCGAGCAGTCGCCGTAGTCGACGACGGCGAGCGTCGCGAACGGATCTGCCTGGAACGGGTATTGTGGGTCACCTTCGAGGATCGCCGACGCGCGGCGCACGCCTTGCGGCCCGAAGCGGGCACCTGGACGATTGGAGACGGCCGCGTCGAAGGGAATGCCCCACACAGCGACGTCGACGCCCTTGAGATCGCGCGACAGCCGCCGCCGCATGAACGACAGCACGCCGCTATACATGGGCTCGTGCGAGCCACCCATGATGTCCGCGCCGAATACGGCGGAATCGGTGTCCCGCGGGCGCAACGGTGGGGTGATCGACTCCGTCATCGTGTCCATTCCTTGAGTGAAGC
>JANORU010000633.1:0-3070 GCA_031415475.1 Hyphomicrobium sp. | reverse complement strand
TCGAGCCGCGTCAGCAGCGTGCGCGATTGCAGATTGCCGTGCACCTGACCGAACCAGCCGCCGAGCGTCTTGATGTTGCTTTCGTCGGCCAGCACGGCGTTGGCGACGAGGCGCGCAAAGCCGATGTCGTTGCCGCCGATCGAGACGAGCGCGAGATCGATTTTGCGCGCCTCCTCGCGCTTGCATTTTCGCAGAACGAGCCCGCCCTTCAATTCCGGAATGACGCCATTCATATGGTAGGCTTCCGGCATGTCGATTTCCGACGCCTTGCCGCCATCACACTGGGCATCGGCGATTGCCGAAACCTGTGACAGGTCGGGCGGCGTCGGCACCCATTCGTTACCTTTGTAGCGCAGAAAAAGTCCGAACGTGACTTCGGCGCCGGAACAGGCGACGCCGACGAACGTGACGGCGCGATGCGGGTCTTCGACGGCCAGCTGCAGCGCACTTCTCAATTGATGCGAGTAGAGCGAGCGGTGACACGCCTGATCGGTCCACTTGGCGTTTTCGGCCTGGAACGAGCTGTCGCCAATCCGTTTCCACGAGCCGACGCGAGATGGCAGGCCGAACAGCGACGCGGCGCCATTAGTTTTGCCGTAATCGGCGGCGCGCTCGCGCGACAGGCGAACCGAGACGTCCGGGTTGCCTTCGCCCGAGCCGAAGCTGTCACCCATGGCGGCAACCAGAATGTCCTTCACTTCGATATCGGTTTCGGCAACTTGCCGGCCGCCGATCTCGACCGTCAAGCGAAGTCCGCCCGGATAGGGAACATCGAAACGAATATCCTCATCGCACCGCTGCTTCACGGCCGTGCCGCGATCTTCGTCACCACCGAGCGGGGCCGTCAGAAACGTGCAGTCAACGGCAGTGTCGTCGATCCCTTCGAGAGTGACGACGACCTCATGACTTTTCGGATTGATGTAATTCGTGCCGTCGCCGCAGTCGTAGCGATTGGCCGTCCGGTTCCAGCAGATGCTATCAAACATCGTCTCCGCCCAGCCACCGTCATGGCTGGCGCTCAACTGCTGCTCGGCAGAGAGTACGGGCTTCTGACGGCCGGCGAGATCGAGCCCGAAGTAGGTTGCGCGATGAACCTCGGTGTCTTTCTCGTTCTTGAAAAGGCGAAAGGGATTGGCAACCCGCCAGTCAATTCTTACGTTGGAGATCGTCTCGGGTTCGGGAGCAACTGGCACGGCGCCGGTGCTGTCGCCGGCCGATGCCGCCGTTGCCAGCAGGAGCGCCGACATCATACCGGCCAGCACCCGCACTGAAAAACTTGTCATGCCCTCACCCGCATCCTTAATCCAAAACTCATCGGCCGTCACAGCCAGCCAAGCCGGCTGGCGCGCCACAAGCGCCACATCCGTTTGACGGGCGCAATCCCGACGACATCCCGCAACGGATCATGCCCTGCTTGGGTGAGAGCGCGCAAATAAGGCTCGGCAAGGGCGAGACCAAGAACTTGGTGCCGCGTTGCAGGTGACGCCTGTGCAAAGCCGCGGCGAACTTCGCCAATCAGGGCCAAAGCGCGCCGCGCTTGGGCC
This sequence comes from Hyphomicrobium sp., assembly GCA_031415475.1. Taxonomy (GTDB): domain Bacteria; phylum Pseudomonadota; class Alphaproteobacteria; order Rhizobiales; family Hyphomicrobiaceae; genus JAGVSR01. Next base: position 1,526 of record JANORU010000633.1, on the reverse strand, counting down.
GCGACACCGGCTTTGGCGGCAGAATTTTCGCCGCTGTCGCCAGTCTTCACCGTGATGTCTTGAGCCGGCAATGGCCAACGGCCCATGGCCATCATCTGCGGCACGTGCACGAGTGTATACGACAGCCCGATCGCGAGCGCGGCATCGTTCAGCCATGGCTCCGGCGCCGGCGTGTCCGGTAGTTGCAGGATAAGTTGCTTCAACCTGCTGCTCGCGTTTTCGATTTTCAGAATATTGGCGTCCAATTCAGCAGCGCTGTCGAACGGCGCCGCGTAGAGCCGTTCCGCGTACCCATCGATGGCTTCGTCCAGCAGCGGCAACGGCAGCGCGCGGCGTTGGCAGACGCTGATCATTTGGTCGGCAATTGGATGCCCCGTCAGCACGCCGCTCTTCAATTGATCGCGCCACCACTGCAGCCTAATCTCGCCAAGCGGCGTGTCGGCGACCTCCAGCGGCACGCGACCGATGTCGGCAAAGACCGCAGCGAGCGTCATCAAGTCGTCGCGCGCGGTTGACGGCGCCAGCAGCGCGGCGACGTACGCGTCATAGGCATGTGTTCGCGCAAACTGCCAGACCGCGTCGCGGCTTGATGATGTGCTTGTCATGGGGAGCATGGCGGGATCACGCGACGGCAATCAGCGCGGCGGCGACCGGCCGGCCCTCGGCCAGCAGGACATTGTAGGTTCGTGCGGCGGCTCCGGTATCCATGACTTCAAGGAAGATGCCAGCGTCCGTGAATGACTTGCGAAGGGCGGCGGGCGCAGGCGCCACGTCTTGGCCGGTGCCTAGCAGCAAGAATGCCGGCCGGGATGCTTCATCGAGCAGGCGAGCGAGCAAGGCATCGCCGACCCCGCTAAAGTCGTCAACCGGCCACGCTTCGATGCCCGAGGCGAGACACAGGATCGACCCCTTGTGGCTCATGCCGGCAAAGCGAAAGCCGCCGTTGCCGTAGGCTTCGATCGGCGCCGGATGCGGATACCTGCCGCCGAGCGTCGCCACGACAGGCCTCCCTTGACGCCCTAAGCCGTCGATTTTGCGTCCGAGCCGACCACCGTTTCACGCCGGATGCCGAAATAATCCAGGATCGGCGCGGAAATGAAGATCGACGAGTAGGTGCCGATTATGACGCCGAACAGCATCGCAAAGACGAAATTCCGGATGACCGCACCGCCGAGAATGTAGAGCGCAATCAGGACGGCGATGGTGGTGACACCGGTCAGAACCGTTCGCGACAGCGTCTCATTGATCGACAGGTTGAGCAATTCGGTGAGATCCATGCGCTTATACTTGCGCAGGTTTTCACGAATGCGGTCACACACGACCACGGTATCGTTGACCGAGTAGCCGAGAATGGTCAGTAGCGCGGCGACGATCGAGAGATCAAATTCCATCTGGAACAGCGAGAAGATGCCGGCCGTGACCAGCACGTCGTGCATCAGAGCGACAACCGTGCCGACCGCGAACTGCCATTCGAAGCGGAACCAAACGTAAACGATGATTGCGAGGATCGAAGCGAGCACGGCGAT
>JANORU010000632.1:0-4653 GCA_031415475.1 Hyphomicrobium sp. | reverse complement strand
GTCGGTACTGGCGCAGTGGCGCTTTCTTAACAATCAAGCATCAGGGACTTCGGCCGCATTACTCGCCGGTGTCACGGCCCCGACCGGTAAGACCAACGACAAAGACGATGACGGTGTCACATTCGATGCCGAATTCCAGCCGGGCTCAGGCGCTTGGAATGGTGCCGTTGGCCTTGCTCTGACGCAGCGCGTCGGCGCCTGGTCGTTCGATGCCAGCGTGCTCTACACCGGCGCCGGCGAAGGAACGCAGAATACCGATCTCGGAGACCGCGTGCATTACAACGCGGCCGTTTCGCATCGCATTCTGGGCGGCGCCGTCAGCGGCCCGATGTATGCGGGCGCCCACGACCACAAAGGCCACGCGCGTGAGGACAAGCCCCAAGGTCCCGCGCTCGACCTGATCCTCGAACTCAACGGCGAATGGGCCGACAATCAAGAAGAAGGTGGCGAGGTCGACGGAAACTCCGGTGGCACCGTCGTGTACATCGCGCCGGGCGTGCGTCTGTCGATGGACACATGGTCGGGGTTCGCGTCGGTCGGAATTCCGATCGTCAACGACCTGAATGGCCAGCAATCCGAACCCGAGTGGCGTCTGGTGACAGGCGTTACCGTCGGCTTCTAGGCTGAGCCGTCACCGGCCTTTGATGCGGTCGGCATTCTGCGCGGCCGCAAGTCCCTTAATCGTCTCGAAGCCCTTCACGTCCTTGAAGTTGGCTTCGTCGAGATTAGCCCCCGTCACATCGGCGCCGGTCATGTCGGCACCGGTGAAGTCGGTGCGCGTCAGATCGGCGCCCTTGAGATTGGCGCCGGAGAGGTCAGCGCCCTGAAACGTTGCGAAGCTGAGCCTGGCGTCGCGCAGGATCGCGTTCTTGAGGATCGCGCCTTCGAAGTTGCCGCTAAAAAGATTGACGCGGGCAAGCGAGGTGTTCTCGTCGCGCGGGTCGCGGCCAGCGAAGATCGCGCCGGTCAGATCGGCGCCCTTGAAATCGGCATATTCCATCCGCCCGAAGACCTGAATACCGGCCATCTTGGCACCGGTGAACTTCGGCGATTCCGTCCAGTCGGCTTCGAGCGTCGAAAACAGGCTCGGCCTCAGAATAGTGGCCTTTTCCAACTTGGCATTGGTGAAGTCTGCTTTGGTGATTGTCGAGCGATCGAGCCGCGCGCCCGAGAGATCAGTGCCACCGAGCAGCGCGCCCGACAGGTCGGCCCCGATCAGATCGACGCCAACAAGTTTGGCGCCTTTGAAGTCGAGACCTGCGAGATCGAGATTGCCCAGGTCCTTGCCCGAAAAATCGGCCGGCATAGCGGCGTCGGATTTGAACAAGGCCTGACTCACCTCGCGCACGGTAAAGTCGGCGGCAACGGCTGCCGTCGCGAAGCCGCCCGATGCGATGGCCGCCAGAATTTGACGTTTCATTTCGATCCGCCTTTTCGTTTGCTTCACGCCGCCTCGGCGCCATCCTTCAACAGTTTGTAATTGATGCTGTCGAGCAACGCTTCGAAACTCGCGTCAATAATGTTCGGTGACACGCCGACCGTAAACCAGCGCTCGCCCGACACCGTATCGTGCGTCTCGACCAGAACGCGGGTCACGGCTTCCGTGCCGCCGGTCAGGATACGGACCTTGTAATCGACCAGCTCGATCTCGTTGATATGCTTCTGATAGCGGCCGAGATCCTTGCGCAGCGCGCTATCGAGTGCGTTGACCGGGCCGTTGCCTTCGCCGACCGACCACGAGGGTTCAGCCCCGCCGTTGATGAACACTTTGACACTCGCTTCCGAGACGGTCACCTGCTTGCCGAGCGCATTGCGGCGCCGCTCGACCATGACGCGGAAGCTGTCGACCGAGAAATATTGCGGCACGTGACCGAGCATGCGGCGCGCCAGCAATTCGAACGACGCTTCGGCGGCTTCATACGAATATCCGGTTGTCTCGCGCGCCTTGACCTCCTCAAGCAACTGGCCGACGCGGGCATCATCCCTATCGACCTCCATGCCGATCCGTTCGAGCGAGGCGATGACGTTGGAGCGGCCGGCCTGTTTGGAGACCAGCAAGCGCCGCTCGTTGCCGACTGATTCCGGCTGGATATGCTCGTAGGTTTCGGGCTCTTTCAGGATCGCCGAGGCGTGGATGCCGGCCTTGGTCGCGAACGCGCTTTCACCGACATAGGGCGCGTGCCGGTCCGGCGCTTGGTTCAGGACCTCATCCAAAAGCCGGCTGGCGTGGGTCAGCGTCTGCAGCGTCTTGGCCGAGATGCCGGTTTCGAACTGCTCGGCGAATTCGCTTTTCAAGAGCAGCGTCGGGATCAGCGAGGTCAGATTGGCGTTGCCGCAGCGCTCGCCGAGGCCGTTCAAGGTGCCCTGAATCTGGCGGCATCCGGCGCGCACGGCGGTCAGCGTATTGGCAACCGCGTTTTCGGTATCGTTGTGGGTATGGATGCCGAGGTTTTTGCCCGGCACGATCTTGGCGACATCCAATACGATCCGCTCGACCTCGTGCGGCAGCGTTCCGCCATTGGTATCGCACAGCACGACCCAGCGCGCGCCGGCATCGAGCGCCGTCTTGGCGACTTTCAGCGCGTACTCGCGATTGGCCTTGTAGCCGTCGAAAAAGTGTTCGCAGTCGAGCATCGCTTCGCGGCCCGAGGCGACGACCGCCTTGATGCTGTCAGCGATGCCAGCGAGGTTTTCTTCGTTTGTGATGCCGAGCGCGACCCGGACATGATAGTCCCACGACTTGGCAACGAGACAGATGCTGTCGGCCGACGATTGCAGCAGCGCCTGCAAGCCGGGATCGTTGGACACAGAGCACCCGGCCCGCTTGGTCATGCCAAAGGCTGTAAACCGCGCCGTTTTGAGCGGCGGCTTGGTGGCAAAGAATTCGGTATCGGTGGCGTTGGCACCCGGATAGCCACCCTCGATGTAGTCGAGACCAAGCTGGTCGAGCACGGCTGTGACGCGGCGCTTGTCCTCGATCGAAAAGTCGACGCCGGTCGTCTGCGCACCGTCGCGCAGCGTCGTGTCGAACAGATAGAGGCGCTCTTTGGTCATTGCTTGTTTGCTTCCGCGGACGCCTTGACTTCACTCGGCGCCAGAGACTTTTTCATCGTCGTGTTCGTCAGCCAGAGGTCTTCAACCGGCACCGAGTTGCGGCTCTGGGCGACGTAGCCGCGGCCCTCGAAGAACAGCACGGCCGTTTCGCTGGATTCGACCGTTATGTCGGCGGCACCACGCCCCTTTGCAATGCGCTCCAGCGCCTCGGTCAGCGTCGTGCCGACGCCCTGGCGTGCGTAGTACGGGTGGACATACAGCATGTCGAGCTGATTGTTGTTCTTTAACGATGCAAAGCCGATGTGTTCACCATCAACTTCGACGACCAGCGTGGTCATGCCGGCCAAGTGGCGCATGAAATCTTCGGCCTCCGCCGCGCGCGATGCCCAGGCGATGCGCTGTTCTTCATCATACTCGTCCTGCGTCAGCTCCTCGATGCTGGCCGCGAACAGCTCGCGCAACGCCATCGTATCGCCGGGGAGGAAAGGCCGGAGCGGGTAGGAGTTATCGTTCATCGTGTGGGGCTCGCGCAGTCGTCGCCGGTCATTGCAAAGTTGTGAAGCGCCGCGCTCACCCACCCAAAGCTCGTCATCCCCGCGCAGGCGGGGACCCAGTCAAGCATCCGAGAAATGATTGGCGAGGTGCGAACGGCTTTCGCCAAGACCGCATCGTTCATCGTGTTGCGGTCTGTCTGGGTCCCGGCCGCCCACGCGGAGCGTGGCTTCGCCACGACGCTCGGGATGACGGGAGGGAGAGTGTTGCGCCTCATCGCTTCACCTCCGTCGCGCCGGAGGCGCGCACCTCCCACGTTGTCACGATTTCGCCGGTTGCGGGGCACTTCACGATCTTGAGCGCCGCGCTCACCCACCCAAAGCTCGTCATCCCGGCGAAGGCCGGGACCCAGGCAAGCATCCGAGAAATGATTGGCGAGGTGCGAACGGCTTCCGCCAAGACCGCATCGTTCATCGCGTTGAGGTCTGTCTGGGTCCTCGCCTTCGCGAGGATGACGGGAGGGAGAGAGTTGCGCATCATCGCTTCAGCTCCCACGTTGTAACAATTTCACCAGTCGCGGGGTCTTTGGCATCTTTCAGTGCGATGCCCATACCAGCGAGTTCGCCGCGGATGCGGTCGCTCTCTTTGAAGTCCTTGCGTTTGCGGGCTTCGAGGCGGGAAGCAATGAGCACATCAATTCTGGCATCGTCGATCGCCACCCTATCCCTACTGAACAGAGCACGTTCCTGTCGATAGAAGCGAAACGGATCAACTCCCAAGAACAAACAATCGCGGAGTAATTGTCGTGTAGGCTCCACGCGCAAACCGTCCTTTTGATCGGCCTCTTTCACGAGAGAAAACATGTGCGAAAGGATTGCCGCTGGCGTGTTGAGATCATCGCAGAGCTTTTCAAGGAGACGCTGACTTGGAGATAACGAAGCGATCTCTGTTACTTCCGCAATGTCAGTATCGGCAGACAATCCAAGCCCCTTCTGGCCGAGCGAAAAGAATGTGTGAAGATTGGCGCCTGCAGTCGCGAGTCTATCTACTGTCCAATCAATTGGCTGAGCGTAGTGCGTCATCAGCATGGCTAATCGGATCGAGTCC
>JANORU010000631.1:0-13447 GCA_031415475.1 Hyphomicrobium sp. | reverse complement strand
ACGGCTCGGCGGGCATCGGCGGCGCGGCAGCTGAGCAGAAATTGGCCGCCGTTGACGTCGGCACTATTCCAAGCCGCGTCGGCCAGCGCATTCGCAACGAGCTGATCTATCAAACCACCGGCGGCGGCGCGGCGGCCGAGCCGCTGTATCGGCTTGAAGTTGCCATGCGCGAGTCGGTCACGTCGACCCTCGTGCTCGTAACCGGCGACGCCCGAACCCAGGTCTACAATCTCGACGCTTCATTCAAGCTGATCCGGATTGCCGATAAGTCGGTCATGCTCGAAGGCAAGAGTTACGCCCGCGCCGGCTTCGAGCGCTACTCGTCGATCTTCTCCAATGTGCGTGCCCGCGAAGATGCTGAAAATCGGGCCGCTAAGACCGTCGGCGAAGATCTGAAATCGCGGCTGGCGGCATTCCTCGCCTCGACGCCCGCTTAAGTCGATGGTTGCCGTCAAGGCAAATCAGACGGCCGCGTTCCTGAAAAACCCGGACGGACGCCACTCCGCCTTCCTGTTCTATGGACCGGACGCCGGCATGGTCAGCGAACGCGCCATGGCCCTGGCAAAGCTCATTGCCAGCCGGCAAAAGCCCGCCGCCGAAATCATCCGCATCGACGAAACCGATCTCGACGCCGACCCCGACCGGTTTTCAAACGAACTCTACACCGTGTCGATGTTCGCCGAGGCCAAAGTTATCCGCGTATCTGCCGGGCGGCGTATAAACGCTGCAGCGGTCAAGCAGGCCGTCACCGATGGATCGAGCGGAACGACGCTCATTGTCGAAGCCGGCAACCTGAAGAAGTCGGACGCCATGCGGCTCCTGTTCGAAAAGGCCGGACAAGCGGCGGCCGTTGCTTGCTACGGCGATGAAGGCTCGAGCCTCGATATGCTGGTCAACGAAACACTCAAAGCCTCCGGCCTTGCTATTTCGCCCTCGGCTCGGGACATGCTGACCGCCCGGCTTGGCGCGGATCGAATCCTGTCACGCGGAGAAGTCGAAAAGCTGGCACTCTACGCCACCGGTCAGAAGGAAATTACCGTCGACGATGTCGAGGCGATCGTCGGCGACGCATCGGAAATCGCCATCGACCGGATCATCAACGCCACAGCCTCGGGCGACCAAGGCCGGGCTATTCAAGAACTCTCGCGCGCCGTGCTGTCGGGCGAGAGCGCACAGTTGGTCATCCTCGCACTACAGCGCCACTTCCAACGGCTGCACCGTGTCCGCGCCATCGCCGACACTGGCGGCAGCATCGATAGTGCCATTGAACGCCTGGGACCGCAGCTGCATTTCCGGCAGAAGGATGCACTCGCTTCGCAAAGCCGGCGCTGGACCTCTGCCGCCCTCGCCAGGGCCCTCGAAACAATTGCAACAGCGGCCAAATCGGCGCGCCGCGCAGGCCCCCTCGAGGATGTGCTGACCGAGCGGCTGCTGCTGACGCTCGCCCGCATGGCGCGCGAAGCCGGGCGCTGACGCCGCAGTTGCTGCAGCGCTCGGGGCCACTATAGTCCGGCCGCTTCACCAGGAGAAACCGCACTCATGACCGCCGCCACCGGAGTCGTTGCCATCGGCAACGCGATCGTCGACATCATCGGCCAGTGCGACGACGCCTTCCTCGCCAAGCACGGTGCACCCAAGGGGCATATGCGGCTGGTCGATGCCGAAACCATCTCCGCGCTGTACGGCGCCATGGGCCCGGGAATCGAGATGTCCGGCGGATCGGCCGCCAACACGATGGTCGGCATAACCTCGTTCGGCGGCAAAGCCGGCTTTATCGGCAAGGTGGCGGACGATGAGTTCGGCCGAATTTTCAAGCACGACATTGCGGCGGCCGGCGTTTCATTCGCGTCCCGCCCCGTTTCCGGCAAGGCGCCGACATCGCGATCGCTCATCCTGGTGACGCCCGACGGCGAGCGAACCATGAACACGTTCCTCGGCATCAGTACCGACTTGGACCAAGGCGAGGTTGATCCCGCCATGATCGAGGGCGCGGAAATTGTTTATCTGGAGGGCTATCTGTTCGATCAACCGCCCGCCAAGGCCGCATTCCGCCAGGCGGTCGCGATCGCCAAAAAGGCCGGCCGGAGGGTCGCGCTCACCCTTTCGGACGGATTTTGCGTCGATCGTCACCGCGACGAGTTCCTCGGCCTCATTCGGTCCGGCATTGCCATTCTGTTCGCCAATGAGAGTGAAATTACCGCCCTCTATCAGACCAGCGACTTCGAGGATGCCGCCCACCGCGCCGCCGCCGATGTCGAACTCGCCGTTCTGACCCGCAGCGCCAAGGGCTCGGTGATCCATCAGGGCGGCCAAACCCACACCATACCGGTCGACCCGGTGGCCAAAGTGATCGACACGACCGGCGCCGGCGACCTCTATGCCGCCGGTTTCCTATACGGGTTGACCAGCGGCCGCGACCTCGAAACCTCAGGCCGGCTGGGCAGTTTGGCAGCCGCCGAGATTATCAGCCACGTCGGCGCCCGCCCGGTCACCAACCTCGCTAACCTGGCTAGAAGCCGCGGGCTGATTTGATTTTCGATCGCTAATTGGCAAAACCGGCGGAAAAGGCAATTCCGGCCATTTGTGCCCCGTTTGTTCCGATGACATACAATTCAATAGCGTAATGGGGCAACAATTGCGCCTTCAAGCTGATAGCTTGCGAATGTCGGCCATTTAAATTCCCTGGAATATTGCAGCGCTTTCATCATTGTAATCCTTGTGTCGAATCGGACTGCCAGGGCCCAACATCAATGCGCACAGTGTTTGCCAATCGTGGGCGACCCAAAGGCAGCGGATTAAACGATACACAATTGATTGACCGGATTTTTGGGCTGCTTGCTCGCAATCCCGGTATGAAGCCGACAACAGCCATCAAATTGCTCGGAATAGACAATCCATCGACAATTCGCCGGTTGCGGGACAAATACAAAACCCTGCACAACACGCCTGCCGCCGCCACAGATCCCGGCATTCGTGACAGAACTGCAAGCCCACACGGTTCATTGAACCGGCCGCACGGCCTCTAATTCAACGGACATTCGTCGCCAATTGACGATTCAAAACACCACAAAAAGCATCAAAGCCCAAGACTCGCCGCGTGGTCCCTAGCCATCGGCGTGCCCGTAGTTCTGAGTTTTCTTACGGCCGCGCCCCCACGCGGCCGTATTTTTTATTCGTCTTACAGTTTGCGAAGTGCAACCGACTCGACGCTATGATCGGCGGCTTTTGTCAAGATAAGCCGGGCCCGCTGGCGGGTCGGCAAAATAAATTCACGGAGGTTTTTGAGATTGATCGACTGCCAGAGATCACGCGCACGGCGGCGCGCTTCGTCAGGACTCATGGCAGCATAACGATGAAAATAGGCTGCCGGATCACGAAACGCGGTACTTCGCAGGCGCATGAACCGTTCCAAATACCAGCTTTCGATCACTGCCGGATCGGCGTCGATGTAAATTGAAAAATCGAAAAAGTCGGACACGAACGGTATCGCCTCACCATCCATCGGCAAGTGCGCTGCCTGCAGAACATTCAGGCCTTCGACAATCAGAATATCCGGTTTCTCGACCGTCAGTTTTTGACCGGATAAGATATCGTAATGAAAATGCGAATACACCGGCGCTTCGGTCTTCTCCTTGCCGGATTTGACGTCGGCTAGAAACTGCAACAGCGTCTCGGTATCAAAACTTTCCGGAAACCCTTTGCGGCTCATGAGGCCACGACGGTCCAATTCTTCATTCGGCCACAAGAAGCCGTCGGTCGTCAGGAGATCGACGCGGGGATGGTCCGGCCAGCGTGCGAGCAGAGCTTTGAGTACGCGTGCCGTGGTGCTTTTTCCGACCGCAACTGAGCCCGCCACGCCGATGATGAAAGGCACTTTGCTTTCGCTGCGGCTAAGAAATGTCGACGACACGGCATCGAGTTTCTGATCGGCCGCGACATAGAGATTGAGCAGCCGCGACAGCGGAAGATAAATCTCCTCCACTTCAACGACCGACAGTTCCTCGATGATACCCGACAGCTGTTCGAGCTCATTGGGCTGCAGCGTCATCGGCGTATCGGCTCTGAGCCGTGCCCATTCAGCGCGCGAAAAGCTCTGATACGGCGAGAAGCCGATCGCCGGCGCAGCGGCCGGTTTGACACGGTCCCGAGCCAGCGACTTGCGAGGAGGCGACTTCTTCTTGGCCATCGAACGCGCCTACAAACCTGCTGAACGGATTAGGATTTCGGGGTACGAGCCGCTTTTTCTGCGAGCCCCGACGTGCCCTGTCGCGCCGCAAGGACGGCCAGGACATCGTCCAGCGGAACGCCGCGCGCCTCGAGCAAGACCAGTAGATGGTAGAGCGTATCGGCAGCCTCGGCCGTCACAGCCGCCGGATCGTCCTTCAATGCCGAGATGACCAGTTCGACGGCTTCCTCGCCGAATTTCTTGGCGCAGCGTTCGACGCCGCCGTCGAGCAGCTCGCGGGTATAGGACTTGGCTGAAGCATCTTTGCGGCGGGATTTGATCGTGACCGCAAGGTCTGAAAGCACGTCAGTGGTCATGGACTTCGAGCTCGAACACGCTGCGCGCCCATAGATGCGGGCGGTCCAGCAGCATCAAGCAGAAGTCTTAACCGACGGCAACTGCGAGCCAGAGGCTCACTTAATTGCTGGGCATGGCGGCAAGCCGCATCCGAATGTATTCGAGCTGGTCGAAATTGCCGTATTTGATGCTCAAGTGGCCGCTTTCGCCCGAGCCGCGCTTGATTTCGACTTTAAGGCCCAGCAGGTCGGTCAATTCCTTCTCGAACGCCTTGGTGTCCGGATCCTTGTCGCGCGGCTTGCGCGCCGAGCTGCCGTCGGCGCCGATCGGGCCAGCCTGCACGAGCGCTTCGACCTCGCGAACGTTGAGCTCTTCGGCAATGATCTGTTCGGCGAGCGCCTCCGCGTCCTCGCGGCCAACAAGCGCGCGAGCATGACCGGCCGTCAGCTTTCCGTCTTGAACAAGTGCCAGAACCGCAGCCGGCAGCTTGAGCAGCCGCATGGTATTGGCGACATGGCTGCGGCTCTTGCCGATAATCTCCGACACCTGCTCCTGGCTGTACTCAAACCGCTCGATCAGATCGCGGTAGCCGGTTGCCTCTTCGATTGCGTTGAGATCGGCGCGCTGGACGTTTTCAATGATTGCGAGTTCGAGCATTTCCTTGTCGGTGAGGTCGCGCACAATCACCGGCACTGTATGCAGACCGGCTTTCTGGGCCGCGCGCCAGCGGCGTTCACCGGCGACAATTTCATAGCGTGCGGCACCTGGAAATTCCGGATCGGGGCGCACGATAATCGGCTGCACAAGGCCCTTGGCGCGGATCGACTCCGCCAACTCGGCAAGATCATCTGCGCGAAAATCCTTGCGTGGATTGAACCGGCCGCCGCGAACCTGATCGATCCCAACCACGCGCTGCTCGCCTTCCAAAGGCAGGCGCGGACCGGCTTGCGGCGCGTCGCCGATGAGCGATGCCAATCCACGGCCGAGGCGGCTCTTTTGCACGGGCAGGTTCATTGTCAGTCCAACCTCTTGTCTTCGGGCTTTCATTTTATCTTATATAGTTCAGTAAGTTACGCCGCCTTGGTTCGACGCTCGCGCTCGATCATTTCAGTTGCCAGTCGGATGTAGGCTTGGCTGCCGGCGCAGTCATAGTCGTACAGCAGGATCGGCTTGCCATGCGACGGCGCTTCGGCGACGCGTGTGTTTCTCGGGATGACGGATTCGTAGACCTTCGGCCCAAAAAACGCGCGGACGTTCTCGGCGACTTCCTTCGACAAAGACGTACGAGCGTCATGCATGGTCAGAACCACGCCTTGGATTTCGAGATGCGGATTCAAAGTCGCGCGGATCTGGTCGATCGAATCCTTGAGCTGCGAAATCCCTTCGAGCGCGAAGAATTCGCACTGCACGGGCACGATTACGGCATTGGCCGCAGCGAGCGCATTGAGCGTCAACAAATTGAGCGACGGCGGGCAATCAATCAGGATGTAGCTGAACTGCTCGTCCTGCGGCCGGGCCTGCATCTGGCCGACCAACGCGCCAACCGCATCGCGCAGTTTGTACGGCCGGCCCGGATCGCCCATCAGGTCGGTTTCAAGACCGACCAGATCGCTGTTGGCCGGCACCACATAGAGGCCGGGAACGGCTGTCGCTAGCGATGCCTCCGTGAGGCTCTTGGAGCCCGACAAGACATCGTAGGACGTGCTCAGGCGATCCTTTGGCGCAATCCCGAGCCCGGTCGACGCGTTGCCTTGCGGATCGAGATCGAGCACCAGCACCTTCTCGCCAATTGCCGCGAGGGCCGTGCCGAGATTGATGGTCGTGGTCGTCTTGCCGACCCCGCCTTTCTGATTTGCGACTGCGAGAACCCTCAGCAGCCCACCACCCAAACGAAATCCGCTCACGGGACTAACCCTCCGGAATTGCTGACCAATTCCTCACAATTACGATACGGCCCTCGGGGTCCGTGAGGCTGGGTTCGAGCTTCAACTCGAATGTCCAGCGGCGACGGGCCTGGAGAACCTCGGCGTCTGCGTCGCGGCCTTTCAGAAACAGCCCTACCGTTTCCGATCCTCGATACTGGACAACCAGATCGAGAAGCTTGTCGAGCGGAGCAAGCGCCCGCGCGGCCACGACGTCGACAGAGCCAACCTTAGTGTGAGTCGACGGCATTTCGATTCGTGCGCACAGGATGTCCACAGGCGCTCCGGTTTTGCGGGCGACCTCACCCAGGAAGGCGGCCTTTCTGCTGTCGCTCTCGACCAGGATGGCTCGAAATCCGGGCGTCGCAGCATTCAGGATTGCGGCCACCAGACCCGGGAATCCAGCCCCGGCCCCAACATCGAGCCACCTGAGGGCGCCGGCTGGACCATGGGCCAAAAGCTGCGCTGAATCGGCGAAATGCCGGTGCCAGATGTCGTCCAGCGTGCTTGGCGCGACCAGCTGCACGGCTTTCTGCCATTGTTTGAGCAGTGCGGCGTAAGCCTCTAGTTTTTCAGTGGTTTCACGTGAAACCCCGAACTGCTCACGAAACACGTCCGGGCCATCGATCCGCCGGATTGCCGTCATTAGGCCGACTTCCGAGCCGTAGCCTTTTTGGCCGCCACCAGCACCAGGGTCAGGGCCGCCGGCGTCATGCCGTCGATCCGGCCGGCTTGAGCGACGGTGTCCGGGCGATGCCGAGCAAGTTTCTGGCGGACCTCAGTCGACAGGCCCGGCACACTTGCGAAATCGAGATCGGCAGGGATAGCGACCGCCTCGTCCCGGCGGAGCGCGGCCACATCCTCGTCCTGGCGGCGGACGTAGGCGGCGTAATGGGCGTCGACCGCGACCTGAGCGGTGATTTTCGGCGAGATTTGCCCGATTTCAGGCCAGATTTCCGAGAGCTGGCTCAAGCTGATATCGGGAAACGCCAGCAGTTCGAACGCCGACCGGCGTCGGCCGTCGCGGTTGACGGAAAGTCCATGCTTGGCCGCTTCGCTCGGCGTCAGGGTCAACCGGTCGAACAGAACCTTAGTTTGCTCGAGGGCTACCGCTTTGGCCCGAAACGCTTCGCGCCGGTTGCGGCTGATGCAGCCGAGAACAATACCGCGCGGCGTCAGCCGCTGGTCGGCATTGTCGGCGCGCAGCTTCAAGCGGAATTCGGCTCGCGAGGTGAACATCCGATAAGGCTCGGTGACCCCGCGCGTGACAAGATCATCGACCATCACGCCCATGTAACCTTCGGTGCGCGAGACGACGAAATCACCGGCACCGCCACCCGCGCGCCGCGCCGCATTGATGCCAGCCAAAAGACCTTGAGCGCCGGCTTCTTCGTAGCCCGTCGTGCCATTGATTTGGCCTGCCAGAAAGAGGCCCGGCAGCCGCTTCACTTCAAGGCCCGCCGACAGTTCACGTGGATCGACGTAGTCGTACTCGATGGCATAGCCCGGCCGCTTGATCACCACCCGCTCAAGTCCCGGCATAGTTTTCAGAAACGCTTCCTGCACGTTTGCTGGCAACGAGGTCGAGACGCCATTGGGATAAATCGTGTCGTCGTCGAGCCCTTCGGGTTCGAGGAAAATCTGGTGCGACGTGCGATCGGCAAAGCGCACGACTTTATCTTCGATCGATGGGCAGTAGCGCGGGCCGACACTTGAAATTTGCCCGGAATACATGGGCGATTTCGCAAGATTGGCGCGAATGATGTCATGCGTCGCGGCGGTCGTATGGGTGATACCGCAGGCAATCTGTGGTGTCGTGATCCGCTCGGTCAGGAATGAAAAGGGCACCGGATCAGCATCGGCCGGCTGCATTTCGAGCCCCGACCAATCGATCGATGTTCGATCGAGCCGCGCTGGCGTGCCGGTCTTCAACCGGCCCATCACGAGGCCCGAAGCATAGAGCCGGTCCGACAATTTGAGGGCCGGGGCCTCGCCCGCGCGACCAGCCGGAATTTGCTGTTCGCCGAGGTGGATCAGACCATTCAAGAACGTGCCGGTGGTGAGGACAACAGCTCCTGCCGCAAGTCGCCGTCCGTCACCCGTTACGACGCCTTGAACCGCGCCATTTGCGACGATCAGATCTTCGACGCCACCCTCGATCACGTCAAGGCCGGACGTCTCTTCAATCGCCGCCCGCATGGCCTGGCGGTAGAGCTTGCGATCGGCTTGGGTGCGGGGACCGTGAACCGCCGGCCCCTTGGAGCGATTGAGCAGCCGGAACTGGATGCCGGCCGCATCCGCGACCCGGCCCATCAAACCGTCAAGAGCGTCGATCTCGCGGACCAGATGGCCTTTCCCAAGCCCGCCAATCGCCGGATTGCAGGACATTTCGCCAATCGTGCCAGCGCGATGGGTGACAAGTGCTGTCCGCGCACCCAGACGCGCAGCGGCAGCCGCCGCTTCACAGCCGGCGTGACCGCCTCCCACCACAATGACGTCAAACGTCGTGTCGCTCATGCGACGGAGTTCTAGCCGATTTTGCGTGCAGGTGAAGGGTCTTGGTTGGTAATTCCGGGCCGGGCGCCCGGTTTCACGTGAAATCGCGCACACTGGTGATGGGCGCTCAATAGAGCTTCTGGGCGTAGGTCAGCACAAAACCCTGCGACGGCGCGAAGTTCTCGGTGAAAATCGTTGTCTGGGCTTTGATTTTCACCGTCGCCCCCAATTCGGGAATATCGTAGGCGGCGACCCCGCCGAGCGAGAGCAGTTCAGCCCGCCGGCCATCGGGCGGCACTGAAAAACCAAAAAATCGGTCATCCTCAATCTGCACGAAGTAAACCCCAGCCAAGCCAATCTGCAGACGGCCGATGTGTTCGGTTATCGCAAAATCGACGTTGATCAGATCGCCGGTTTGATACTTCGTATGATCGTTCTCTGCGTAGCTATTCCAGTAAACTTTGGCGCTGAATTCGGTGCCATCCGCCAGGAGCGGTGGCGTCGTATAGGTGAGCGCTACGAACGGCGCGACATCCCAAATGTTATTGCCGAGGGTGACCCCATTGGTTCGCGCGGCGCGTGGCTCATAACTGCCAATCGGCACGATTGCGCCAACACCGAGTTGGACGGCGAGGCCTTCGAAGATCGGAAAGGCGCCAGCTTGTGACGAGGCGCGAAGGGTGCCGAAAAACCGCGACCACGACGCCTCGACATAAGGGTCAAAGGCACCGGAAATGCATTTATCGGGCGTAAACTCAAACAACCGTCCGCACGTTTCGGCGATTGGCGCGACACCGGCAAAGCCAAGACTACCGCCCAGAACTTGGATGTTAGGAACATACAGCAGGAACGCCGCCCCAGCATTGCTGGTGATGTCCAAACCATTGAGGGCAGGAATTTCGTCGCCATTGCCGTCGGTGAAGCCGTCGGCTTCGCCGTGGGCGTAGATCACACCCCCATAGAGGCCGGGAGGCGGCAGAAACGCCGACCTGATATCGGTTCCGCCAACCGGGCCGGCGAGCGAGTTGCCTTCAACGGCATTGGCCGCCGAAACACTCAGGCTCAAACCGAGCATCGCCACGACAACGCGACCTATCGACATTTTCATTCCAGCCCCATTCTCACGCTCTGAGCTTATTGTATGCCCACATACAACTGGTGCAAAATCAATCGGTGGCATGATGATTTCTGGCGTTGCTCACGGCCGGGCCACAGTTGCCATTATTTGCCGATGCAAAAGCGGCTGAAGATCTGACCCAGAACGTCCTCAACGTCGACGCGGCCGGTGATGCGGCCGAGCGCGTGGGTGGCTCGGCGGACGTCTTCGGCGCGCAGTTCGGTGGCCGCCGGATCGCCCTCTTGAAAGTCCGCCAGCGCCGCTACGGCTGTTTCGAGCTGAGTTCTATGCCTGGCCTGGGCGACGACCAGATCGGTGCCGCCCTCCAGTATGGCCTGCGCGATGTCGGCAATCTCGCGCACCAGCGCATCGAGGCCTTGACCGGTTTTGACCGAGATCGAGTGTACGACGGCGCCGGCACCTGACAAATCCGACTTGGTGCGCACGACGCGTAGAGTTTCACGTGAAATGGTTGCAGGGGGTTGATCGGCGGTCCCATCGGTGAGCCACAGCACCAACTGTGCATTGCGCGCGGCGTCGAGACTACGCCGCATGCCCTCCCGCTCAATGGCGCCCGAAGTCTCGCGCAACCCAGCCGTATCGGACACGATCACCGGATAGCCGCCAAGATCGAGCCGGACCTCGATGACATCGCGGGTTGTTCCGGCTTCCTCCGAAACGATAGCGGCATCGCGCCGGGCGAGCGCATTCAGCAAGCTGGATTTGCCGGCATTTGGTGCGCCCAGAATCGCGACCCGAAATCCATCGCGCAGGATCTCGCCGCGGTGGCCGTCATTGAGATGTCCGGCGATCTTGTCGCGAATTGGCCGAGCCCGCTGGCGGGCCATTTCAAGCGATGACGCCGACACGTCGGCCTCATCCGAAAAGTCGATGGCAGCTTCCGTCAAGGCCGCGACCTCGATCAGCCGCGCCCGCCAATCCTCGTACAGGGTCGACAGGACGCCGCCCGATCGCAGCGCGAGCCGGCGCTGTGCTTCGGTCTCGGCGTTGACCAGATCGGCCTGCGCTTCGACTTCGACGAGATCGATCTTGCCGTTTTGAAAGGCGCGGCGCGCGAATTCGCCGGGTTCTGCCATCCGGCATCCGGGAACAGCGCCAAGGGCGTCCAGGACTGCGCGAACGACCGCGCGGCCACCGTGGACCTGGAACTCGGCCAAGTGCTCGCCCGTTTCGCTGCGCGGCCCGGCAAAGAACAGGACCAGCGCATGGTCGAGCAACTCGCCAGTCCCCGGATGGACGATGCGGCGAAAGCCCGCCCGGCGGTCGGGAACATCGGGCGACGCCATGCGGCGAACGACATCGGGCGCGGCCGGACCCGAGACGCGGATGACGGCAACACCGGCCGGACCCGAGCCACTCGAAAGTGCGAAGATTGTGGAGGCGTCTGCCATAGCCATCGCGTACTCGTAGTACTCCCCGTCCGCAACTCCAGAGCCGCCGCATCATGACCAATCGCCTGGCCGCCGAGACCAGCCCGTATCTGCTCCAGCACAAGGATAACCCGGTCCATTGGTGGGCGTGGGGGCCAGAGGCGTTGGCGGAAGCCCAGCGCACCGGCAAGCCGATCCTGCTGTCGGTCGGCTACGCGGCCTGCCACTGGTGCCATGTCATGGCGCACGAAAGCTTCGAGAATGATGCGACAGCGGCGGTCATGAACGAGCTGTTCGTCAACATCAAAGTCGATCGCGAGGAGCGGCCCGACATCGATGCGATCTATATGGCGGCCCTGCACAAGCTCGGCCAGCAAGGCGGATGGCCGCTGACCATGTTCCTGAATCTTGAGGCACGGCCGTTCTGGGGCGGCACGTATTTCCCGCCACGTCCGCAGTGGGGCCGGCCGGCGTTCGTCGATGTGCTCAAGGAAGTCTCGCGCATCCACCGCGAAGAGCCCGAAAAGATCGCCAACAATAGCTCCGCGCTGACGGCGGCGATAGCGCCTGGCGCATCGGCAGGCGACGGGCCTGAGGTCAGCGACGCCTTGATTGCCGGCCTCGCAGGCAAGTTGGTCTCGATCGTCGACCAAGAGCGCGGTGGCATCCGCGGCGCGCCGAAATTTCCGCAATGGAGCTTCTTCTGGCTGCTGTGGCGAGCGGGTATTCGATACGGCAATCGCGATGCTTTGGCGGCCGTAGAAACGACGTTAGCCAACATCTGCCAGGGCGGCATCTACGATCACTTAGGCGGCGGGTTTTCACGCTACTCGGTCGATGCGCAGTGGCTCGTCCCGCATTTCGAGAAAATGCTCTACGACAACGCGTTGTTGATCGACCTGATGACCGAGGTCTGGCGCGAAACCAAGACTCCGCTGTTTGAAACTCGGATTGCCGAAACGGTCGACTGGCTCGAACGCGAAATGATCGCTGACGGGGGCGGCTTCGCAGCATCCCTCGATGCCGACAGCGAAGGCGAGGAAGGCAAGTTCTACGTTTGGACAGCCGATGAGGTCGGCGACGTGCTCGGCGCCAAAGATGCAGCGGTTTTTGCCGCCGCCTATGGCGTGACGCCCGAGGGCAACTTCGAAGGCCACACGATCCTCAATCGCCTCGATGCGATGGCACTCGGCACCGATGAGCAGGAGACCGCGTTGCGTGCCATGCGCGCCAAGCTGCTAGCGCGTCGTACAGAGCGGATTCGTCCAGGCTGGGACGACAAGGTGCTGGCCGACTGGAACGGGCTGATGATCGCCGCGCTGGCGAGGGCGTCGCAGGTCTTCGACCGGCCGGACTGGCTGGCACTGGCGAAGACCGCTTTCGAGTTCGTTGCCACCCGGATGACAACCGGTGACCGCCTGCACCACGCGTCGCGTCTCGGGCGGTGTTCCGCACCAGGCACAGCGACCGACTATGCCAATATGATCTTTGCTGCCATCCGGCTCACCGAAGCGACGTTGGATCCTGCCTATCTCGAAAAGGCGCGCAGTTGGGCGGCAACCCTCGAAACCCATCACGCCAACGGCGAGGGCGGATACTTCACATCAGCCGACGACACCCGCGATGTCATTGTCCGGATGTGCGCGGCGACCGACGATGCCGTTCCAAACGCCAACGCGACGATGGTGTCGAACCTTGCGGCGCTGGCCAGCTTAACTGGTGAGCCGTCCTATCTCGCGCGTGCCGGCGAGATCGTCCGCGCCTTCGCCGGCGATTTGGCACGCAGTCCGACGGGTCATACGGGCTTGCTTGCGCAGGCGCTCGACGTTATTGCCCCCCAGCTCGTGGTCCTGACCGCTAACAGCAACGAAGCCATCACGCCCCTCCGTGTCGCGTTGTATCAGCGCTCACTGCCTGGGGCAGTCGAATTGGTCAATTCAGATGCCGCGAAAAAGGCGCCAGATATCGCGGCTCTCGCAGGTAAGCCGGCGCTGCCTGG
>JANORU010000630.1:0-2547 GCA_031415475.1 Hyphomicrobium sp. | reverse complement strand
CGCACCAAGGAGGGCCGCGAGATCCGCACGGCCTTTATCGCCGAGCGGGGGCATGTCCTCGTCTCGGCCGATTACTCTCAGATTGAACTCCGTGTGCTGGCCCACATTGCGAGTATCCCGCAACTAAAGAAAGCGTTCGCGGATGGCCTCGACATTCACGCCATGACGGCCTCGGAAATGTTCGGCGTGCCGGTCAAAGACATGCCGAGCGACGTGCGCCGCCGCGCCAAGGCGATCAACTTTGGCATCATCTATGGCATCTCGGCGTTCGGGCTCGCCAATCAGCTCGGCATTTCCAAGCAAGAAGCCGGCGACTACATCACCACCTACTTCAAGCGCTTCCCCGGCATCCGTGACTACATGGAGGCGACCAAGACATCGGCACACGCCAACGGTTATGTCGAAACGATTTTCGGCCGGCGCATCCACTATCCGGAGATCAACACCAAGAATCCGTCGATGCGCGGCTTTCTTGAGCGCGCTGCGGTCAATGCGCCGATCCAGGGGACTGCCGCCGACATCATTCGGCGCGCCATGATCCGCATGTCGCCGGCACTCGCGGCCGCCAAACTCGGCAGCGCCCGCATGCTGCTGCAGGTCCACGACGAGCTCGTGTTCGAAGTCAAAGCGGCCGATGCTGAGGGTCTGATCAAAACGGCGCGGCGCGTGATGGAAACGGCGTCCGAGCCGGCGGTGAAACTGTCCGTACCCGTCCAAGTCGACGCCAAAGCGGCTGCCAACTGGGACGAAGCGCACTAATAGTGCCTGGCTGACAGGCTGCGCGCGATCTGGCGATCAATAAAACTAATTTATCAGATAGGAAAATCTGATCGGATTCTCACGAACTTGCGATTTGAACGTGTGCGAGGGGTCCGCTACCAACATGTCCATCGGGTCCGGTGTTGCCGGAAACCCTGTTGGAGGAGAAGTTATCATGAAGACCTGGACCAAGCCCGCCGTTCGCGAACAGGAAGTCGGCCTCGAAGTTACGTCGTACCTGCCGGCTGACATCGACCTGATCTAATCGGTCGAACGAATTCAGTTTTTGAGCGCGGTGGTTGCCAAAGCAACCGCCGCGTTCTGCTGTTTGGGCATCAGCAATTCCAATCCGCGTTGTGGTGACCAATCAGGCAATGCTCAATTTGCGATAAGAAAAACAGATGATAACATCACGTGATCGCGATTTGTAGTTATCGCCGTTCGTGGATATTAAACTAATCACCGGCCCGTTTTGCCTGGCTGGAATGTTTTTTGGAGGAACGAAATCATGAAGACCTGGACCAAGCCCGCCGTTCGCGAACAGGAAGTCGGCCTCGAAGTGACGTCGTACCTGCCGGCCGACATCGACCTCATCTAAGGTCGAACTTCAGTTGCGCGTCAAAGCACGGTGACCGTCTGGTCGCCGTGCTTTTTCGTTTTTGGCTTGTTGAGAGCACTGGCTTGCGTCTCGCCCCGGTCACCGGACTTTGCTAACCGGGCCCATGACCAATCAGGGCCCTTGCACATGACGCTGTCGGCCATCGGACAGCTTGCCAGTCTCGAAGATGTCGCCGTCCGCTTTCGTCAGGCGATCGAGGCGAGCGATCTTGCTGAGCCGGCCGCGTTTCTTGGCTGGGCTGAGCAAATTCTGGTCGACCATCCCGAGCGCCAAGCCCTGGTCCTGCCGGCCGGCACCGCGATTGCGGGCGACCTCAATCTCGACGCGTTATCGAACGACGTCAGCGCGGCCGCTACCGTGGTCGTTTTCGGCGATCTGGCCATCACCGGCCGCTTGATCAACGAAGACACCGAAGGCGGTCCGTTTCTGTTGATTACAGGCAATCTGTCGGTTGGTGACATCTCGAAAGCCGCGTCGTCGATCGTTGTGCTCGGGTCGATTGTCGCCCAAGGACTGATTTTCTGCGACACCGACAATGGTATCCTCGCCGCCGGTCGCGGGATCGCGGCCCGCGCCGTCATCGACAACGACCACGAGATTTATGCCGGCGAAGGCATTACGGGGACTGTCGTCAGCGACGATGCCGGTAACATGAGAGCGGCGCTCGTCCCGGAGGTTTTCGAAGATCCCGACGACGTGGCCGACGAGTGGCCGGATGGCGATCTCATTCGCGCGCGGCTGGCCGCTGGCTTGCCTGTCTTGAAAGTATAGGCTGCGCGCTCACAGCGGCGTGCTTTGCTTGTCTTTGTCTTCTTTCTGCAGCTTTTCCATCCGCTCCTTGAACTTCTTCACCATCCCTTCGATGTAGTCGAACATCTGGTCGACATCCTTTTCGGTCGGTATCGACTGCTTTGGTGCCGGCGGTTCGCTGCCCGGAGACATCGGCGCTCCTTCGGCGCCCGGCGCTTTGGGTTCGCCCAATCCAAACGTTTCTTCGATCTTGCGGTTTTCGTCTTTGAGCCCTTTGTTCTCTGCCTCGAGTTTGGCGATCTGGTCGCGCATCGCCTGTTGGGCATCGGGCAGGGCGTCGCAGGCCCAGGCGCTGTCTTTCTTTGCGCACAGCGATGCGATGCCGGTTTGCGTGTCGAGACGAATGAAGCCGCCGTCGG
>JANORU010000629.1:0-4722 GCA_031415475.1 Hyphomicrobium sp. | reverse complement strand
GGGTCAGGCGGCTTTTCGGCCGTCAGTATTGCCGGAAACGTGGTTAAGGAACGGCTGAACCGGGGAGGCTTGGCCGTTGACCTGGCTCGCCGTTTTCGGCCGGGTGATGCCGCCCCCGTCGATGACTGGCCAGCGCGGCGGGCGGTTGGGACCGGTGAAAATGGCCGCTTCGGCCGGGGCCGGGGCTGCGCCGATCCGGGACGCAGTCCTCAACAGTCGGTCGATCCAACGACGCATCATGGCGTCCTCCTTGCCATTATGAACACTGTTCAGTTTATATGGACTACAATTGAACTTTGTTCAAGATGTGGCGGGGAGCGGGTCGCGGGACGTGGTTAGCGGAGGGTTAAGGGGGTGGGTCGGGGGCTTGAGCGGACGGATCCAGAGCGACGTGGCGCCGAGGGCCAGGCATGTGCGGCGGGCCCGAAATACCCCCTCTCCCCGAAGCGCTCTGCGCGTACGGGGAGAGGGGACGCTGTTGCGCCGCCCTTGCGACGGCCTCATATGTCGGCCATGACCAACGACCACACCCTGATCATCAACGGCGAAGCGCGCAGCGTCCGCGCGGCGACGCTCGCTGAGTTGATTGCGTCGGGAGATTGGGGAACCGGCAAAGTCGCGACCGCCGTCAACGGCGCGTTCGTGCCGGAACGAAAGCGCGCATCAACCCCCCTCACCTCTGGCGACCGCATCGAAATTCTGACGGCGCGGCAGGGGGGGTGAGAAGCTTCTTGCTAAGACAGCGGCCGAAATCGAAAAACTCGTAGACCGAAGGTGCCCGTACCGTCCTGGCCGTAGAGTTCGTCGCCCGCGCACCCAATGAACCTTAGGGCGTCATTAGCCTCGCGGCACGCGAGGCGTAATGCGCCGAATGGCGACAAACACGACGCTCGAAAGTTTCTATTTGTGGATTGGTCCGGCCGCTGGAGTTTGCAACCATGCGGCGCTACTCGCGGTCCGCGAAGTCGCGGACCTAGTGACGCCCTACGGTGCGGAGCGTGTGCGGGCTACGCGAGCTGTTGTCATGACTTACCTACCTCCCAAAAGATGGTAGGATCGAACTTTGAAATCATCCACTTTGTCGATCACACTATTCAGTAACTCGTCTCGTCGGATTTCTGCCAACCAGGGCAGCTTCTCGTAAATTTCGTCGGAGAAACCGTCTGTCGTGATCTCGACCGACATCGCTTTGACTTGAACGTCAGGACCGATGATATGCGGAACATCGGAGACTGTCATCGGAATGGCCGTCGACCGGTCCAAAGGATTGCTAAACCAGACGAACTCAGGAGCGTAGTCTAACGGCAGCGGTTTTTTTCCTGACTCAGAAGCAATAGCCTGCCATGCCGGAATGCCATCAATACCGGCCATGTCTGTCGCTGTAAGCGCACTGTCTCTAAAGACCACTCGTTCACCGTAGAACGCCGCTGGTGCTATAAATCGAGCGCTCATAGGCCGCATGCCTGTCACGCGATCGGGTTCGACGGGTCGATAGGTCCCAAGCATTGCGAGAAGCAGGCCTTTGGACCCAAGTTCGATGATGGGGGCGCGGCCCTCTATGGACGTGCTATGGGTACCGTGAATAAGACCTTCAAGAGGACCATTCGAATAGTTCGTGACTTCAATAACGCCAGAGCCCGACTTGATCTGGTCGCCGACCTGAACATCGATTGTTAGGCGATAGCGATGCGTGTAGGTTGGAAAAGCAATTTTCCACACGGCAAACAACGCGAGTCCGAGGACTCCAACGCCAACCAAAAATTTCAACATACGCCCCCACAAAAAGCGACGGCCCCCAAAGTCGAGGACCCGCTTGCAGCGAGACTAATTTCAGTTGGCGGGGAGTCAACGGCTTTCAGCTCGCGTAGCCCGCACAAAAACGAATACCTGTAGCTCGTAGCCCGCATGAAAAAGTGCGTAGCCCGTAGCCCGCATAAATGCGAACCCTTGTAGGGCGCATGAGGCTCGCATTATTGCGAGCCGCTATGCGGCGAACGGCTGCGAGTTCGGGCGGTGGGAAGTTTTCCGAAATCAAAGCATCTGGACGTGTGGGCGTCTCCACACGGCGCATAGCGCCTCGCAGTCGCGAGGCTCATGCGCCCTACGGCACCTGACTTATCTCTACCCTCACTCCCCGCCGTAATACGTCCACATGCGCGTCAGGTTGGCGGTGATCTCGTCGGCCGGCCGGTCGAGGATGTCGAGCGGGATGCGGATCGTCGACGGCGATTTCAAGCTCCACGGACGGCGCATCAGTTTGCGAGCCAGCGGCCGTTTCCGCCAATCGGCCAGCAACACCTCTGACACCGGCCGCTTCAACGCGATGTGCAATTCCGAGCCGCTGGCGCCGTGGACATAGGTCGTGACGGTCTCGATCGCGGTCACTGCGCGCCACGGCACGAGGCCCAGCCCCTCCAGAAAAATTCCGTACTGGCCAGCGCCGAGCCGCGGACGGCCGGTCTCAACCAGCGGCAGGTTGTAGTAGGCGTAAGCCGCCGCCGCGACACCGGGAAGCGCGAGCCACACGATATCCTTAACCACAGCTGCGGCAAAGAATGCGATCGCAATCAACGTCACGAGATAGACCGGAAATTGCAGGTCCTCACGCTCGTAGGCAACGGTGTAGCCGGTGAATTCGTGGTCGTGACCGCCGGTGTTGGGAAGTGACTTCAGCATGCTGGACCCATGACCGCCATCATTGCGCCGGCACCCTCTCGCGCCGCGCTCGCACCAAGCGCACGCAATCTGTAGGCCAACTGCGAAAGCGCGGCTAGCACTTGCTGCACAGCGCACGCGTTGACTGCTTTTTGATCACATGTGCGCGCGTGATGAGGAAACTTGCAGCAGCGCGGCACTCATTTTTCGAGGGCCGCCTCCCCGCCCTGCGGTCCCCAGAACACCACCCAGGTTGTAAAGTCTGCCGAGAAGTTTTCAAACCGGTGCACGACATTGGCGGCAACGAAAAACGCCATGCCGGGCGTGAACGCCGCGCGCGCGCCGCCGATCACGATCTCGCCGGTGCCGGAGATGATGAAATAGAGTTCGTCGTGCTCATGCGGCGTCTGCGGATCGTGGCCAACCGGCTTGTAGACCTCGACCAGCATCGAGCCGTGCTCGAACGCCTTCAGGTAGCGCTCGCCATCTGGCCAGCCGTCGGAGACCGGGCCGGGGAGTTGCTTGACGAGATCGGCGGCAATAGCTTTGAGCATCAGAAAATTCTCACTGTAAAAAGTACTTTGCGCAGGATTTCGCGGACGAGCCCCAGAGCTATAGTCAGAGCCCGCCCACGATGTCCCCTGTCTCACTCAAACGCCTTTTCGTACTCGGCCATGTAGCGCAGAACCTGCTCCGAAAAGCCGTCGAAGTGGACCCATGTGCCATAACCGACGCCGTTCCGGTTGGAGGCGACGTTGATCATGTAGGCGCGCCGCGACAACGGATCGGGCACGGCGTCGTGGCTCTGCTCGTCGGTGATCACAATCAGCCGGTCATGCCGCAGACCGTTGAGGTGCTCGACCGCCTTGCCGAGATAGGTTCCGCCATGCGGCTGCGACTTGATGATCGCATCCACACCGGACAATCCGCGCCGGGCCGGAACTTCGACGACATCGTTCGAAAACGTGAACACGCGTATGTCGCCGTTGATGACCGAGGCAAGAGCGGCCGCCGCATCGAGCCGGCGCAAGTCCGACCGGCGCGACAGCGGCGCCTCCATCGAACCCGACACGTCAACCAGCACAATCGTGCGGCCGGCGAGCTTGGCCTGATCCTTGATCGCCGCCTGCAACGCCGTGTCGATCTCGCGATCGAACACCGGCGCGGCGCGGGCGGCGGCTACGAACCGGAACGGAAGCACGCGCTTGGCGCCCTTGCGATCGAGCAAGGCCGTCTTGACGAACTTCTCGTTGACGCCAGCCTGCTCCATGTTGCGCAGATTGCGCAGCAGCGCGAGATAACCGAGCTTGCCGTCCTTCAACAACCGCTCGAAGGTTTCGCGCTTGTCCGCACCACCTGACAGCGCGACCTCCCAGGTATCCGGGCTATCGAGCTCCTTGCCAGCGAGCTTCTTCCACGTCTCGGCCTGCTCTGCCGCCTTCGGCTTGGCGTGGACAAGAAACAGCACGTCGCGCAGCCGGACGGGACCCGGCCGGTCGTACTTGGCAAGTTGATAGGCATCGAACTTGGCGAACGCCTGGGCGAGGCCCTTCTTCATCTGCGCCGACAGCGGGCGGCGGCCGTTGCGCCAATAGATCGCGACCAGCTCCGACAGTTCGTCGGCGCGCTGGATGACGGAGGCAATCGTGTTGGCGACCAGCTTCTCCTTGCCGGCACCGGTCTTGGCGAGCACGGTCAAGAGCAACAGCGGCGCGTGCCGCAAGTTCATCTCGGTGCGCGCCTCGACAGCGAGCTTGGCGACGGTTTCCGGCTTGACCTTGGACGCGAGCGCCGTGATGCGCGCCGAGATGGTCTCGCCGTCCTCGTAGAACTCGTCTTCCCACAGCATGCAGGCGAGCACCGAGCGGCGGAGCTTCTGCTCATCCGTCAGATTGGCGCGGGCCTTGGCGCCCTCGTGCGTTTTGGCGGCCTTCTTCTTGGTCTTGAAAAGATTCAATCGCATGGGATCACCTGTACCGAACTTAGCAAAACTTGCTCGCTTCCCCCTCTCCCCATTGCTCACCTGCAATGGGGAGAGGGCCATGCCGGAGGCATGTCTTCGACATG
>JANORU010000628.1:0-2455 GCA_031415475.1 Hyphomicrobium sp. | reverse complement strand
CGTTCGGATTCCTCTGGCAGAAGCGCAAGGCTTCGGACAGGAACTGCGAGACCCAGAACAGGATGTTCTCGTTGTCGCCTAGGAAGCCCGTATAGATGATCGACAGCCGCGTGCGGCCTTCGCGGGCAAAAGCGCCCAAGCCGAGCAGCGCGTCCATGCGCAGGCTTTCGCCACCGCCTTCGAACAGCGCCGCATTGCGATGCCGCAGACTGTCGAGCTGGGCGACTAGATCGCGCCGGATCTTGCCGGACGGGTCCATACGTTGCGTCAGATCGGTGAGTTCTGGATCCTCGTCTTCAAGCAGCGCAATCAGATCGCCGAGCGTCACTTCGCGGCTGTGGCGCGTGCCGAGAATGCGGAGCGCAACCGAAAGTGTGCCCGACTGCTTCTGATGGGTCGCCGAGTTCTTCAAATGCAGCATATCGCCGAGCGCCGCCGACGACAGATTGGCGAGCAATTGCTGTTCGTGTTCGGGGAGTTCGTTGATGCCGTTCGGCAGCAGCGTAATCGAGATCGGCCGGCCGGATGAGCGGCCCGGCGTGTAAACCGCAACGTCGATGGCATCGGCCAGCTTTTCGCGCTCGCCGCGGCGCTCGGAAAATTCGTCGTCGTTGGCCCGCCAGACATCGGGATTGGCGTAGGAGCAGAGATCGCCTTTGCGGTCGATCAGAACCGCCGGAATACCCTGCAGGAGAAGCTGCTCGATGATACACAAGGCGAGCGTGGTCTTGCCCGAACCCGAACCGCCAAGCACTGCGCCGTGACGTTTCAGGACGTTCTTGTTGAGCGTGATGGCCTTGCCGCGTCCGCCTATTTCCCGGCCAGCGAGAATGCTCGAGCCGGAATTGCCATTCTCGTCCAGAATGACTGACAGGGGCAGTTGCTCCTCTTCGCCAGCGGCCGCAGACGCGGCCGCCGCCTCGTCCATGGTCCATCCGGGCGTCCAAGACGCGACACTCGATGCCGTTGACGGCGATGCCGCTGCATCGCTCTCCAACGCTGGCGGCGATGCCGCCGCTGCACCGTCTTTTTCCGCGCGTGGCAATGCCCGGCCAAGAAGATCGAGCCGGAGAAGTTGGATAACCGGAGCGAGCGCCGACAACAGCTTGGCGGTTTCAAACCATTGCGTGAAGCCCGGATCGGTGCGGTGATGAGCATGGAATTCGCGCACCGTCATCATGCGCTCCCATTCGGGAATCGGCACAAGAAGTGATCGGCCGCCGCCTTCACGAAACTTGCGCATCGCCTGCGCCGTCTGGTTCTTGCCGTTCGGCGGGAAGTCCGAGGCGCGCAGCATAAAGCACGCCTTGCCACCCATCGACTGCAAGACCTTGTCGAGCTGGCGCTTCAAGCCGCCGCCCTGGGTCTTGCGATTACACATAAAAATGCGGGCATCAGCGACGACCCCGGTTTTCTGATGCCGGACGGCGATGTCGAGAGCCGGCAAATCGTCCGACAATTCAAGACGATTGAGCGTCACCGAAACGACGCCAGCCCATTCATCCTTGGCAAGCCCCAGCGCACCCGACAGGATATCGATCAGTTCGCCGTCGTAGGACGGGATTTCCGCTTCGGACGCATTTTGGAACCGCTCCCAGACGTCGCGATAGTCAACGCTTGAGCCATTGCCCGCTCCGCGCGGCGAAGGCCCATCGCCGAACAACCCACCGAGTGCCGAGGCCAGCGTCGATGTCCAGGAATGCGGGATATCGGGCTCGTCCGATTCGCCTTCGACCTTCTCCTTCAACCGCGACTGCGCATGTTCGAGCAACCGTCGCGTTGAAAGCCCGCCGAATTCCTCGAAGAACTCGGGTCCAAAGAATTGCGTCGGATCGGGATAGCCGAGCCCGCCGGTGTCGCTCTCCGCCTGATGTTCGATCCGCTTTGAGATGATCTTGCGGGCTTCTTCCGGCGTCCGGCTTTCAAGCAGCGCGACCGGGCCCGACTTTTCGATGCGGTCGATATATGACTGGGCGAGCACGCCCCGCACCTGGCCGTAGAAATCTTCCAGACACGAAATGATGATGATGGCGTTGGTCAGCCGGTTGGCGATCTGGATGAGATCGCGGACGGCACGCTGGAACCGTTCCTCCGCATCGCCGAAGAAGCGGAGGTCCTCGACCTGATCGATCGAAAACACCAACGCGGCCTGATCAACCGCCCACATCAGCTTGCCGAGCGAGGTAATGATTTCGAAGGCGCGGTCTTCACCGGTATTCGGATCGAGTGCGGCGACGGCCTGATGGGCCAGCGGCGTCAACTGGCGGCCGTGCAGATATTGACGGATGCGCTGGTCGATGCGCGGATCGCGGCGTTCGAGATACAGCAACGCGCGCACGATATTGATATCGAGATCTTCGCCGGCGAACTTGGGACTGGAAACGATGTCGTCGGCCAGCCGGAGCACCAGTCGCGCCAGTTCCGCCTCGTCGAGTACGGCTTCGCGCAGATGCTC
>JANORU010000627.1:0-2842 GCA_031415475.1 Hyphomicrobium sp. | reverse complement strand
ACGGTGCCGATCAGTGTGTCCGCCAACAGCGTTCCTAATTTCCGCACCATATCAAATTTCCCTCACAAAAAACCAACAAACCAAGGCCAAGTGGGTTAGCCCACAATGGCATTACCAGCGATCCGGAGGGGGGATGTCGCTCGAGCAGGGCCGAAAAATTGCGCAGTAACGTTTATGCGCTGGCCCTGCCGGCGGCGAAATTAAGCCTGGGCGAGAGCGAACAGATCAAAAAATACGTGTACTGCAAATTCCGTCCCGCAACTTCCAACGACTAAGAAAACTTTACCGCCCTACGAAAAGACTTTCAACGATCAACGTATCAGTTTCAAAACGTAACCACACACTTCTGCACCGCCAAAAATGATCGCGCAACATCAATCGACTCTAGTGACGTATTGGGCAGATCGTCCGAACAAGTTGGTTGTAGTTTTCCGAATTGATGCTCATGGCCTCGTGCCGCCCGCTATGGCGCAGTTCGACCTAAAGATTTTCATTGTTGCATTGCGAGTTGTTCGCAGCCCCGCCGGCGACGTGCACCGGCCTGTCATTGTCACAACTTGCGGTCGGTCGATCTCGATTGTGACAGCCCGGACCTTCGGGACTTGGGGCGGCGCAGCGCCAAACGCCAAGCCCCCGGCGTCGTGCACCCCGCCTCGCACCCCCGCCTCAGATAATCGGTGGTGTGCAGGCGCAGGCGACGATGGCAACGGTTTTGCCGGCGTTGCGGAGGCGATAGGGAACGAGGCCGAACAACTGGTAGCCGCCACCTTCCGTGATGCGGCGGACTTCGCCGGCCGCCTCGACCTCAAGGGTGCCCTGGATCACGACCGCAGCCGTTTCCCCGTCGTACATAATCGGCTCAGTACTGGTCCCCGCACCCGGCCGGTATCGCTCGATGAACAATTGCAGTTTTTTGTCGCGCCGTTCACTGCCAAGGACGCGCAAATCGACGGCGCATGCGAGTCCTGCTCGATCAGCGACACGGTTGAATTCGTGACGCCGGCGCGCTTGGCACGTTCGCGTTGCGACAGTCCGGCAGCCTCGCGCACAACCCGCAGACGCGCGCCAACGGCCAAATCTGACGCTTCGGCCCGCGCATTGGCGATCAGCGCTTCGCCGATCCCGATGATGTCCG
Source organism: Hyphomicrobium sp. (assembly GCA_031415475.1). Taxonomy (GTDB): domain Bacteria; phylum Pseudomonadota; class Alphaproteobacteria; order Rhizobiales; family Hyphomicrobiaceae; genus JAGVSR01. The sequence goes on along the minus strand of JANORU010000627.1, from coordinate 1,707 downwards.
ATTTCTTGCGCCGCAATGCTTTGTGCATTTGACCTGTGCTGGCTCGATGCGCTTGCGCTCAAACATTTCACGACATACTGCTAAAAAAAGTCGAACAGGAAAATTCGGCTGATGCCAATTGCTTTACCAACGGGAGGCCTGAATGGCGGCGAGGGACGACTTTGCGAGGCTCTCTGGAAAAGTCTATGTCGGCGGCGCGTATGTTGCCAGCCGATCGGCTCTCCAACTCGATGTGATCGACCCAGCGACCGAAGAACGCCTCGGCACCATTGCCGATTGCAGCGATGACGAGGTCGATCACGCCATCGATGTCGCCAACTCATCTCGCCGCGCGTGGATGGCGATGGACGCGCGCAGCCGCGCCGTCATCCTGCATGACATTGCCGCCCTGCTGCGCCGCGACAAGGGACCATATGCCGAGTGCCTGACGCGGGAGGAGGGCAAGCCCTACAAAGAATCCGTCGATGAAGTGTCGTGGTGTGCAACGTCGATCGATTACTATGCTGAGCTCGCGCGGCACGAAACGGGGCGGCTCGCCGGGCCGACTGTGCCGGGGCAATTCCATTTCAGCATCAAGGAACCACTTGGCACCATCGTCATCGTTCTGCCGTTCAACTATCCGCTTGTCCTACTGTGTTGGGAAGCGGCTGCGGCGCTGGCGGCGGGCAACGCCGTCATTATCAAGCCGCACGAGCAGACGAGCCTGACGACGCTCAAGTTCATGGAAGCTTTCGCGAGCCTTCCGCCGGGGTTAATGCAGGTGATCACGGGCGGCGCGCGCGTCGGCCAGCGGTTGATCGCAAGCCCCAAGACCCACGGCGTCGCCTACACTGGGTCGGTGGCCGTCGGCCAAGCTGTGGCGCGAACCTGTGCCGATAGCTTCAAGCCTTGCCTCATTGAAGCCTCGGGCAACGATCCGTTCATCGTCATGCCGTCAGCGCCGCTCGACATGGCGGTGCGCGGGGCGGCGTTCGCAGCCTATCTCAATTGCGGGCAGGTGTGCACCTCGGCTGAACGGTTCTACGTCCACGAAGCGATCCACGATGAGTTCGTCGAAGGTCTTGTTGAGGAAGCGCGCAAGCTGCGCATCGGCAATGGCCTCGAGGCCGTCGACATGGGGCCGTTAGCGACCAGCCGCCAGCGCGACCGGTTCGAAGGACTGATGGCACGAGCCCGCCAGGAGGGCGCCAAGTTCGCAATCGGCGGTGGCCGGCCGGCCGAACACAATCGCGGCTGGTTTGTCGAACCCTCGGTGCTGACCGGCGTCACGCCGGACATGGAAATCCTCAACGAAGAGCCATTCGGACCGGTGGCACCGATCTGCAAGGTGTCGAGCTTCGACGAAGCGATCACGCTTGCCAACCGCTCGCGCTTCGGCCTTGGCGCCAATCTCTACTCGCTCGACATGACCGAAGCCTTCCGGGCGGTGCGCGAAATCGAATCCGGCATTCTGTGGATCAATGCGCCGCTGCTCGACAATGATGCGTTGCCGTTTGGCGGCCGCAAACTGTCCGGCAGCGGACGCCAACTCGGCCCAGAGGGTCTGGCGCAATTCCAGAACACCAAATTTGTCATGATCGACCCACAGGCGTCCAACCAGGACTTCTGGTGGTTCCCGTATTCCGACGCTGAAAGCTTCAAGGTCAGCTAGCGAGGCAGCCGTCCGCCTTCGCTGAAGCTTCGGCGTGACATCCGCCTCCGTCCGAG
>JANORU010000626.1:0-4602 GCA_031415475.1 Hyphomicrobium sp. | reverse complement strand
TCCTGGTGATGTTTCCCGTTCTCTACACCGATGTCACCGATGCTTGGCGGCTGATGGATCGCAACAAGAGGCTGGCCATCGGAGCAGCCGGTATTGCAGTTGAATTGAGCCTTGCCTGTATTGCCACGCTGTTGTGGACGTTCCTTCCAGATGGGCCGCTACGCAGCGTCATGTTCTCGATTGCGACCGTCGGTTGGGTGCTGAGCCTCGCGATCAATCTCAATCCGCTGATGCGGTTCGATGGATACTATCTGTTCGGCGATGCCATCGGCATCGACAATCTGCAATCGCGCTCGTTCGCGCTCGGGCGCTGGCGGATGCGGGAAGTGCTGTTCGGCCTCGGGGCAGCTGCGCCTGAAGCGCTGCCGTCCGGCAAGCGCCGGATTCTCATCTGGTACGCATGGACTGTCTGGGTCTATCGCCTGGTACTTTTTACCGGCATCGCCGTGCTCGTCTATTACATGGCGTTCAAGGCGCTCGGCATCATTCTGTTCTTGGTCGAAATCATTTATTTTATCGTCAAGCCGATCGGCTCTGAGGTTCTATCGTGGTGGAAGGATGGCGTTTCCATTCGCGCCGGCCGCCGGACAACTAAGACGGTATGCGCAGCGATTGCGGTACTGGTGCTGTTTTTTGTTCCCGTGTCGACGCGAATGACCATGCCGGCCGTCATCGAAGCTGGCAACATTGCCTGGGTCTATCCTCAGCATGCCGGAGAGGTTGCTGAGGTTCGGGTTAAACCCGGCGATCCGGTTGAAGCAGGCGACGTTCTCGCAATTCTGAAATCGCCGGAGTTGGACCATCAAGCCGCAGTGACCGCCCGCAATCTCGCCCTGGTCCGGATGCGGCTCGCGCGCCGGGCGTCCGACAGCCAGGATCGGGCCCAGAGCCTGTCGCTTGAGCACGAAGCCGTATCGCTCGCCGCCGCACTTAGTGGGCTTAAGAAGGAGGCCGACCAATTGGTCATCAAGGCTCCGATCGCCGGCATCGTATCCGAATTCAATTCCGAAATTCATAAGGGTCGCGCGATCGGGCGGAGCGAACTCATCGCACTCATCAGCGGCCGGGGAGCGCGCGTCGTTCGCGGTTATCTCGACGAGCATCAGGTCAGGCGGCTTGGAGACCGGCCGATTGACGGAACGTTCCTTGTCGAAGCCCCCGGTTTCGGCCGTATTCCAGTCGCCATGGACAGCGTAGCGAAATCGAGTGCCCCGAAAATCGATATCCCGGAATTGGCGTCGGTGCATGGTGGGGTCATTGCTGTGCGGCCACAAGGCGGGAATAATAACGTGCAACTCGTCCCCACCACCTCGATGTATCTTGCGACCCTGCGGATCGAGGGCGGTGCCGAGGTCCCGACATTTTCGGCGCGTGGGACTGTCGATGTTGAAGGTGACCGATCGAGCCTGGCATCCCGCGCATTCCGGCAGATCGCCGCCGTCTTGATCCGTGAAAGCGGCTTTTGAAGTGAATACCGGTTGGTGCGCTGTTTGTTTACATTCCATTCAAATGAATTTATTAAAATTAATTGAGTTATATAGAGCCATTAATGAGAGTATTTAAATCCGGTAATTATCGGATGTAGAAGAAGCAATTTCACCCGGAGACCGTCCAATTTTCGGGACAATTTAAATCATTCGAAAATCTTTCAAACGCCTAATGTCTGGTCATAGTCCGAAATCCCCATTTTCGGATCTAAGCCCCATCTGGACATTAAAATGAACCAGCGCCTGCGTCCCGAAGACATCAAATCCGCTCGTCCCCAAGAGAGCGCCGCCGATCTCCAGAAACACCTGAAGTCGACGATATCGTATCGGGCGCTTGAGCCGCGCATGGCCTTCGACGGTGCGGCGGTTGTGACCGCAGTGACAGTCGCGGACCAGTCATCGGCAGCGGCCGGTTCGGAGAATGACGCTCCGGCAAGCGACGCTGTTTCCGGCTCAGATGCGACTTCGACAAGCGATGGCGGATCGACGGCAACCGATTACTCAGCACTTGCTGAGGCGGCGGTGAGCGCATCAGCTGAGGCGCAGGCCTCGTCCAGCGGCGCGACGATCGTGTTCATCGATGGCAGCGTCGACAATATCGACCAGTTGAAGGCGTCGGTTCCTGACGATGCCGAGGTTGTTGTGCTGGATTCCACCAGGAGCGGGATCGATCAAATCGCCAGCTATCTCGAGGGGCGCACGAACGTCGGCTCGATCCATCTCGTCTCGCATGGTAGTGCCGGAGAGATCTATCTCGGGACCGACAGCCTCAGCGCGTCAACGCTCGAAAGCTTCAACGATCAACTCGCAGCTATCGGAAGCTCACTTTCAGACGATGGCGACATTCTCGTCTACGGCTGCGATGTGGCCTCCGGGCCAGGCGGATTGGCGTTTGTCCATTCGCTGGCTCTGGCGACCGATGCGGACATCGCGGCCTCGACGGACGACACCGGTTCAAGTGAACTCAGCGCGGACTGGGTGCTTGAAAGTCATATCGGCATCGTCGAAAGCGACGGCCTGCGGCTCGATGGCTGGCAAGGTGTTCTTGCGCCAACCTCAGCTACGCTCGATTGGCAGAACGTCGGCAATCACACGATTGGAGCGACTGGCACGACCTATACAGTGGGCGCACTGACGAACGGTGTAACCATTCGTACAACGGGCACTGGAACACTTCAAAACGACTCGACGTTCGCGACAGGAGGAACGGGCGATCCAGGGCTACGGCTGAACGCGCAAACGACATCAACGACGAACGGCCAGACGACCGAAATCCTGTTCAACGGATCGGCGCTGCCTTTAGGGGTCAAGACCGTCCAGTTCGATATCCGCAATATCGATGCATCCGCTGGTGGATGGGACGATCGGATTATCGTTCAGGCCTATGACGTCAATGGTGTTCTGCTGGTCGGAACCAACATCACGGCGACCCCGCGGCAGGTTGTCAACCAAACCTATTCCATCACCAGCCTTGCCAACGGCAAGCAATTCGACGGTAACATCGATGGTGCGAGCGATAACGCCGCCTACGATTCCGTCGGGCTCTCTATTACGTCGTCAACCGGCGCCGATGTGGCGCGGGTCACCATACAATACGTAAGTGGCACGGCAGGAACCCGCACGGGCGCAATTGTTCTTAGTGATATCGCCTTCACCTACAATCTTGCACCGACCGCTGCGAACGACACCTTTGCGACCGTTCACGATACCGCTGCTACGATCAACGTACGCTCGAACGACACCGATCCCAACAGCGATACGCTGGCTGTCACGCAGGTCAATGGAACGTCGATCGTTGAGGGCGGGTCGGGTGTGACGGTGACGGGCGGCGTCGTCACGCTTGTTGGTGGCAACCTGGTTTTCACGCCGAGCACCAATTACGCCGGCTCGACGAGCTTTACTTACACCGTATCTGATGGCTATGGCGGATCGGCGACGGCGACCGTTTCAGGCACCGTGTCCAACGCTGCGCCGACAGTGGATCTGAACGGCGATCCAGCGGTCACCGTGGTGAGTTCAACCGCCTTCTCGCAACCAAACGTTGACGCCGGCGTCGATCGATCGAACACGTTCAGTTTCTCGCTCACCGGCGATATCCTGCCTGACACCGCAACCGGCAACGTCCAGCTGACCGTGATCGACAACTCATTCCGCGTGCTCGTGAATGGCGTCTCGGTTCACTCGTCGACGGCGTTGAATCTTGAGACAGCAGGTGCCGGGGAAGTCAATCTTCGCTTTGCCGACAACTCTTCGGTTGCCACGCCGTGGGTGGCAAACACCAATGGTCTGCCGCGCGTGACCATTGAGGTTTCCGAGACGGGCGTACGCTTTTTTGCAACCAGAACGACGACATCGACGGCGCTGGAAGAGATCTTCCCCTCGAGCGGGACATTCAATCTCCCAGACTTTGTCTCAGGCTCTAACTCTGTGACGTTTGTGAACGTCAACGGTGGCGGAATTGAACAGGTCGTAGGCACATTCTCGGCGACGGCCCAAAGTGCCAACTATTCTACGACGTTCTCAGAAAACGGGTCTGCCGTGTCGATTGCCGACACGGACTCCATCGTGCGGGACACCGATGACACAAATATCGAGTCGGCAACCATCACGCTGACCAATCAGCAGACAGGCGACCGGCTACTGGTCAATGGGTCGTCGGGCACCACGGGAACCATTGGCGGCATTACCTGGACGCGCACGGATACCACGGTCACGCTCTCGGGCTCGGCAACCAAGGCGCAATACGCCGCCGCAATCCAGCAGATCCAATTCGAGAACACCACCGAAACGCCGTCGGCAACGCCACGCATCATCAATACCATCGTCAACGACGGTACGGTCAATTCGAATACCGCTGTCACCACAATCACAATTGATCGCGCGCCCGATCCCACAAACGATGCGTTCTCCGGCAACGAAGACGCAACGATCTCTGGCAACATTCTCACCAATGATACCGACACCGGGGACGGTCCGGCCGCAACGCCGCTTTCCCTCGTGACCGGCCCGACCAATGGCGTACTGACCTCGTTCAACACCACGACCGGTGCCTTCGTCTACACGCCGACGGGCGATTTCAATGGCACGGACACCTTCACCTACCGTTACACTGATG
>JANORU010000625.1:0-13012 GCA_031415475.1 Hyphomicrobium sp. | reverse complement strand
CTCCGCATCGACGGGGGCTCAGTCCGACCTACGTTTCATTGTTCCGCCCGAAGGGCCCGGGAGCAAGGCGACCCGGCGCAAGCGCCGCCCCCGCGGAGGGCCAGCACGATTGCGCGCAGCGCAATCGTGCGATCAGGCCCGTGAGCGAACTAGAGCGGTATATTATCGTGCTTCTTCCACGGATTTTCGAGCGTCTTGTTGCGCAGCATATTGAGCGCCCGGCACAGGCGGCGGCGCGTGCCGTTTGGCAAAATCACCTCGTCGATGTAGCCGCGCTCGGCGGCGACGAACGGGTTGGCGAACCGCTTCTTATACTCTTCGATGCGGGCCGCGATCTTTTCGGGATCGTTGATGTCGGCGCGATAAATGATCTCGGCAGCGCCCTTGGCGCCCATGACGGCGATTTCGGCGGTCGGCCAGGCGTAATTGATATCCCCGCGAATATGTTTTGAACTCATAACGTCATAGGCACCGCCGTAGGCTTTGCGGGTGATGACCGTCACTTTGGGCACCGTCGCCTCGGTGAACGCAAACAGTAGCTTGGCGCCATGCTTGATAAGTCCGCCGTACTCCTGCGCTGTACCGGGCAGGAATCCCGGCACATCGACAAACGTGATGATCGGAATTTCGAAGCAGTCGCAGAACCTGACGAAGCGGGCCGCCTTGCGCGAGGCGTCGCTGTCGAGAACGCCGGCCAGCACCATCGGCTGGTTGGCGACGATGCCGACAGTCGCGCCTTCCATGCGGGCAAAGCCGGTCAGGATGTTCTTGGCGTAGTTTTCCTGGATTTCGAGGAAGTCGGCCTCGTCGACAACTTTCAGGATCAGCTCCCGCATGTCGTAGGGCTTGTTCGGGTTATCCGGGATCAGGGTGTCGAGCGACTTGTCCTCGCGGTCGGGACTGTCGCGGGTCGGCAGAACCGGCACGCCCGACTTGTTGTTCGACGGCAGGAAATCCATCAGGCGGCGCATCTGCAGCAGCGCCTCGATGTCATTTTCAAACGCGCCGTCGGCGACCGACGATTTCGTCGTGTGAACCTTGGCGCCGCCCAGTTCTTCGGCCGTCACGGTTTCGTTGGTGACGGTCTTCACAACATCGGGTCCGGTGACGAACATGTAACTCGTATCGCGGACCATGAAGATGAAGTCGGTCATGGCCGGCGAGTAGACGTCGCCGCCGGCGCACGGGCCCATGATGACGGAAATCTGAGGGATGACGCCCGACGCCAGCACGTTGCGGGTGAACACCTCGCCATAGCCACCAAGCGCATCCACGCCTTCCTGAATGCGGGCGCCGCCAGCATCGAACAGACCGATGATCGGCGCGCGGTTCTTGAGCGCCATATCCTGGATCTTGGTCATCTTGCGGGCGTGGCTCTCCGACAGCGAGCCGCCGAGCACCGTGAAGTCCTTGGCGAATACGTAGACGACGCGGCCGTTGATCGTGCCCCAGCCGGTGACGACGCCATCGCCCGGCGTCTTGTTCTTTTCCATACCGAAATCGGTGCAGCGGTGCTCGACGAAGGTGTCGAACTCCTCAAACGAGTTGTCGTCCATCAAAAGCTCGATCCGTTCGCGCGCCGTCAGCTTGCCTTTGGCGTGCTGGGCGTCGATGCGGCCTTGGCCGCCGCCGAGCCGCGCGTTATCGCGGCGGCGCTCGAGTTCTTCGATGACGTCTTTCATGAAGGGGCCCCTCGGGAAATTGTGCGGAAATGTCAGGACGGTGACATAGCACGGCCGGGCGGACGAGCAACGGCCCGTTGGCCGCAGCCGGGGCCTCGGACGAGGGCCTCGCCGGGCCCGAACGGCGCGCGGTTATCGTCGCTGGATCAGGCGGATAGGGGCTTGCGAATGGTCGAGGGTGCAAGCCGCTGGCGCAGGTCTTCGGCATCGAGTTCAAAGGCACCCGCGCCACCATCGTTTTCAGGTCCCACGAGATGGCCGTTCTTGGCCAGCCACGGCAGCTTGACGGCGCAGAATTCGGCAACCGGAATTTCGAGAACCATCATATCGCGCCACGGTCCCTCGCAACGGGCGAAGGCTTCGCCCGGCTCCGACCAACACGGCAACACGAGGCCGTTGGGCCGCGTCTTGGACACGAGCAGCGCGGGACCGCCGGCATCTTCGAGTGTGCAGATACGGCCGCGCTCCAGGGCGAGGCGCACGAAGCGATCGAGCGCGGCAGAGCGGATGCGATCGGCAAGTTCCGCCGGATCGAGTTCGACCTTGGGCCCGAGTTCCGTCCAGTCGAGACCGGCGAGGCGGCGATGCTGGGCAAGACCCGGCAGCACGCTCGACAACATTTCCGAGAGCGTCAGCCGCTTGATGCGCGGATTGGCAACCAGCTTGTGCGCCAGACGTTCGGGGTCTTCGGCCGACGACCACAACATCGCGACTTCGCGGCCGCGCATCATCGCCGAGCCGACGCGGGCAACGCCGTCTTCACCGGCCACCATGAACACATGGCGCTCGGCGACGACACGCTCGAGAAAGCGGTCGCGATGGGCGCGCAGCCGGTCGCCGGTCATCGTCTGCATAGGAAAAGCCTCAACAGCCGTCAGAGGAAGGAAGATCGGACGGCCAATCCTAGAGGTTAAGAGTTTCGAAACCGGAAAGATGCAGCAGCTGCCGGCAGCCCAGCACCACATTGCAGGCGGCGTCGAATTCGACCCGGCGCAGACGGCGGCGGTTGTCAGCTTCGGCGTCGGCGCCCCACAGCTCAATCTGCCAGTCTTCATCGACATGAGCGGCCGCCCAGGCGGCCTCTGGCGAAATATGCCCCCTCAGCAGCGCGACCGCCAAGACGGCCGAGCCGGTCAGCGTTGTGATGACATGCAGCCCGGCCAGAGCAAAGGCGTCGAGCCCGGCGAGGGTTGCCAGCATCCTGGCGCGGACAACATCGGCTTGGTCGACCGGCATGATCCCCGCAACACTGCGGAAGCAAACATCGAGGTCCTTTTCGATGACGCCAAGGATCGGCGTCCATGCCGCGTCCTGGCGCGCCACCAGTTCGGCCGGGCCCTCGGCGCGGTAGCACAGGAGATCGCTACCGGCGTAGGCGACGAGATCGCTCGCCACCTCGTCCATCGCCTCGGCCACACCATCGATGGCGCTGTTGACGATCCGCGTCACCGGCATGGTCGCGGGATTGATCAGGTCTATCTGCGCCGACCACTCGTCGCGCACCAGTTGAGCCAGCCGCTCGGTTGGCAGCGTCACGGCGCGCTTGCCCGGCGTGCGCATCCGCCGGCCATCGAGCACCACTTCAAACCCGAGGCTATCCTCGGCCCGCCGTATGTCAGCTATTTTGTAGAACCGGCGCGGCAACGGCGCCCGCATGGTGTCCTTGATCGGCCCCTTCGGCCCCCCCTGGGCGGGTGGTGGTGCATCGCCGGAAGTCATGAGCGAGGTCCACGTTTGAACAGTGCATCGCGCACAACACCCGTCAGGAGGTCGCCGGACTGCACAACAGTTTCGGCCCCGGCATCGATCAGCGATGTCGCATCATGATAGCCCCAGCCGACACCGATCGCCGTCACGCCGGCACGGCAGGCCATCTCCATATCGAAAGTCGTGTCGCCGATCATGACCGCATCGGCAGGCGTGACCCTCGTCGCCGCCATCGCTTCGAGCAGCATCGAGGGATTGGGCTTCGAGGGATGGGTATCGGCCGTCTGCACGGTCGCGAAATAGGCGGCCAATCCTTCGCGCTCGAGAATGGTGGCAACGCCGCGGCGCGACTTTCCCGTGGCGATACCCAGCACCACGTCAGCATCGGCGGCCAAGGCTGCGAGCGTTTCGCGGATACCCGGATACAGCGGTTCGATCTCCTCCTGGCCCTTTCTCAATCCGGCAAACGCGGCCTTGTAGCTGGCCGCCAACCGCATGACGTCGCCCGGTTCGGCATCGGGCTGCAGCCGCGCGATGGCATGATCGAGCGACAGACCGACGACCGACAGCACCGCCTCGCGCGGCGCGGCATCGAGGCCATGGGCAGCGAACGCGCCATCCATGGCTTTGACGATCACATGCTGGCTGTCGACCAGGGTGCCGTCGCAATCGAACACAACGAGCTTCAACGCGACCTCTTGAACCGCCGTTCCTGCCTCTCGATCCGGACTGACCGGTTCTCGACCGCCAAGGATAGCAGACGGCCGCGGCGCTCGGCCTCTCGAAAGTAGTCTCTGAGGATCAAATCATACGGCCGGCCGAAGGTACCGCGGCCCTGCCGCGACGCGAGGTTCGACGCCACCATCGGGCCGGCGGCCACCAAGCCGAGCACCACGAGATACGGAATGTAGGGCGTCAAATCGAACATCAGGGCGCCGCCACACGGCTTGCGCCGTTTCCGGCGCCGGTCGCGGTGACCGTCGTGCCGTTGGTCGCCGTCGCCCGCCGCGCGGTTTCAAGTTTCTGCAAACGCAGTTCCTGATCTCGCACGACACTCTCCAGCATGTCGTTCTGGCGGCGCATCTCGAAGATGTGCTCCTCCAGCATCTGGCCGTGGCTCTTGCCGTTCTGCCCCTTGAGCATCGCCTGACTGCGCGCCGCGTAGACCAGGAACACGCCGACCAGCACCAGCACGGGAAGCCAGTTGACCAGGGGATAGATCAGGCCATCGAGCGACATTTGGGTTCTCCTCGGCCGCGCTCAGTCCATGTCGGCGGCTGGGTACCTTTTTGCATCGAGTCCCAGAAGTTCGAAAGAGCGAACCATGTGTGTCGGTAAAGGGGCTGTGATATCGATGCGGCCGCGCCCTGATGGGTGGGGAATCATCAGGCGGCGGGCGTGCAGATGCAGCTTGCTGTCCATATTTTCAGCAGGCAGGTCGAGCCCACCGGGATATTTGTTATCCCCGACAATCGGGTGCCCGATAATATGCATATGCGCCCTGAGCTGATGCTGGCGCCCCGTCACGGGTTTCAGGGACACCCAGGAGGCCTTGGTCGCCACCCGGTCGATCACCGAATAATGGGTTGTGGCGTGCATCGCCTCGTTCTGCTCGCTGGGCAGCGCCTTGCGCACCCGGTCGCCGTCGGGGCCGGCCGCCTTGACCAGCGCCGCCTCGACCTTGCCTTGCATGGGGTTTGGCACGCCTTTGACGAGCGCCCAATAGGTCTTGGCCGCCGACCGGGTCTGGAACGTCCGGCCGAGCTTGGCGGCCGCCTGCCGGGTCTTGGCGATCAACAACACCCCGGAGGTATCGCGATCGAGACGATGGACAAGCCGGGGCCGCTCACCGCCGAACCGGTCGGCCATACCTGACAGCAGGCCGTCGACATGGCGTTTGGTTCCAGCACCACCCTGGACCGCGAGGCCGAACGGCTTGTTGAGCACGAGCACCTCGTCGTCCTCGTACAGGATCATGCCCTCGATGAACTCGCGGTCGGCTTTCGACGAATTGGGAGCAACCTTGGCACCTTCGGCCACGGGCTTGGGCAGACGGACGATCGCCGGCACGCGCACTTCGCTGCCCGCCTCAAGCCGGTCGCTCGCTTCGGCGCGTTTGGAATCAACGCGCACCTGTCCGGTGCGCAACAGCTTTTGCAGATAGGTGTGACCGACGTCGGGGAACCGCGCCCGGAACCAGCGATCGAGGCGCATGTCCGCCTCGCTCTTGTCGACACGAATGGTCTCGACCTTGGGCTTGGGGGTCTCGCTCATTGCAGCACCCAGCGCGTTGCAGCTAAGCCAAGCACGAGGCCACCAATCGATAAAGCAACTGACAGCAGGACATACGTCAGGGCTAGGCTGCTGCCGCGGTCCACGTACAGCGAGAACGCATCCATCGAGAACGCCGAGAACGTTGTGAAGCCGCCGAGGATGCCGGTCGCCAGAAACGTGCGCAGCGCCGGATCGCTGCCAAAGCGTTCGCCGAACCAGACCACAATCGCACCCATCAGAAACGAGCCCACCACATTGACCGTCAGCGTTGCGTACGGAAAGGCAAGCACGCCGTTGTCGATCTCGGGCCGCGCGAACGCCTGGTTGACCAGGAAGCGCAGGCCCGCGCCGATCGCGCCGCCACCGGCGGCCAAAAGTAAGAGGCGCATTGGATCTCCTAAGGCGGCTCGACGCGGGTATAGCGCGCGCCGCGCCTCATCGCCAAGGCTTGCGGGGTCGCGGGCGGGAAGGCCGGAACTTCGGTCATTAACCGCGTCAGTCGGGCCCGTCGTCCTCGCCCTCAAGCGTACCGCCCAGCATCCAGCCGATCGCCCAGCCGAGCAGCAGGCCGGCAAAATTGACGGCCATGAAGATCATCGACTGGGTGTCGGCAACCTGATCGGGATTGTCGAACTTCATGCCCGCGACCAGCCAGTTGGCGATCTCACTGCCGGCAAACACCGCCGTCGCGGCGGCCGCTGCAATCGCAAACAGCATCGCAACCAGGTACCGCATCACCCGAACCTCCGGCCGCCAATGAGCAGTGTCGCGCAACCCGTCATTTCACGTCCCAAAACCAGATTTCCCCGGCTTCGGCGTAGTTGGAATAATAGCCCATCCACGAGAACCACTCCATCAGCCACTTGGCGGAGGACCTGTAGCCATTCCAGACATCGATATGATCGCCGGTCGCCCGGCCCGCGTCCGACGCCCGGTGCCAGTAGTCCTGGATAAAGATGATGCCGGTCCGGCCGTAAATTCGCGAATAGAACTCAGCCGCATCCGCCCCGGTCATGCGCTCGCGCGGGCCGAAGCCTTCGATCCGGGCCTTGTCGATCGCGATCGCGAGCTGGCTGGCATTGATGAAATGCATCTCATCGCGGCCATGCACCTGACAATGCGAGCAGCCCGTGATCTGGGCCGGCTGCACGCCGGCGCGGCGCAACGCAATTCCCATTCGGATGGCGCATTGGTTCGAAAAAACCGGAAAACCCTCGGCAATCGCGCGGCCTTCAAGATTGACCAAATCATACGGCGCGAGGCACGGCGTCTTGATGCTCTCGTTGATCGGGTGGCCGAGCCACAGGTCTTTGAACTCGATCATGACTTAGACCCGTACGCACCGGCGAACCAACCTTTGCCGCCGCCGCACTATAGACCGGCGTATCACTTTGGCCAGATGGTGACGACCGCGCGTTTACCGTCTTTTGAGGCGCAAGCCGGCCCAGTAGTCGAGCCGCTTCTTGATCTCGCGCTCAAAGCCGCGTTCTGGCGGGTCATAGAATTGAGGCCGCTTCTTCATCTCGTCGGGAAAATAATTCTGACCGGAGAACGCATCGGGCTGGTCGTGGTCGTAGCGGTAGTCCGACCCATAGCCTTCGTCTTCCATCAGTTTGGTCGGCGCGTTGAGGATCGATTTCGGCGGCGACAGCGAGCCGTGCTCCTTGGCCGCCCGCACGGCCGCCTTGTAGGCGACGTAGCTGGCGTTCGATTTTGGCGCGGTGGCCAGATAAATCACGGCTTCGGCGAGTGCCAGTTCACCTTCCGGCGAGCCGAGGAAATCGTAGGCGTCCTTGGCGGCATTGGTGACAACGAGCGCTTGCGGATCGGCGAGCCCGATATCTTCAACCGCCATGCGGACAAGGCGGCGGGCGAGAAACAGGCGATCCTCGCCGCCTTCGAGCATGCGCGCGAACCAGTAGAGCGCCGCATCGGGATCGGACCCGCGCACGGATTTGTGCAAAGCGGAGATCAGATTGTAGTGCCCGTCGCGGCCCTTGTCATAGAGCGGCGCGCGGCGCTGTACGATCTTGGTCAGCGCCAGCCGATCGAGCGTCTCGCCGGCTTTGGCGGCATCGAGCACACTCTCCGACAGATTGATGACCGCCCGGCCATCGCCGTCGGCCATGACTTTCAGGGCGTCGCGGGCATCGGCGTCAAGTGGCAGCGCACGCCCGGCTTCCTTTTCCACCCGCGCAATCAAAGCCTCGAGCGCGGCATCGTCGAGCCGGTTGAGCGTCAGCACGGTTGCTCGCGAGAGCAAAGCGGCGTTCAGCTCGAACGATGGATTTTCGGTCGTCGCGCCGACCAGCGTGATCGTCCCGTCTTCCATGTACGGCAGGAAGCTGTCCTGCTGCGACCGGTTGAAACGATGAATCTCGTCGATAAACAGCAGCGTGCCTTTGCCCTGCTCACGGCTGATTTTCGCCCGCTCGAACGCCTTCCGCAGCTCTTGGACGCCCGAAAAAATTGCCGACAGCTGTTCGAATTGAAGCTTGGTCTCCTGCGCCAGCAGCCTGGCGATCGTCGTCTTGCCACAGCCCGGCGGTCCCCAAAGGACGAGGCTCGGCAGACGGCCCGAGGCCAGCAATCGCGTCAAAGTCCCGTCGCGGCCAAGAATGTGATCCTGACCCGCAATCTCAGCCAAGGATTTCGGCCGCAACCGGTCGGCCATCGGCCGTGGTGCTGTTTGATCGAGACCGGCGGCTTCGAAAAGATTGGTCATGTGGCCGTTATATGCGCTCGCACTGGCCGTCGCCAACCCATGCCAGAGCTATCCCCGCATTTGAACGGTAAGCTTCTGGCCGTTGCGGATGAATCCGATGTCCCACACGGGCGGACCATCGGCAATCAACTGTTCGAGCTGGGTGATCGATTCGATCGGCTGGCCGGCGATTTCAGCAATCACATCACCCGGCTGCAACCCGAGCCGCTGAGCGACCGACCCCGGCCGGACCGAAACAATGACGACACCCTTGTTCTGGTCGAGCCCCATTTCATCGGCAACCCCCGGCAGGATGTTGGACACGCGGGCGCCATCGAACGGATGCCGGCCGGCAAGATTGCGAACGTCGTCGCGGCCGGGCTTGGGTGCCGGCAGTAGCGACAGCGTCACCGTTACAGGCTGCCCCTTGCGGATCAAATCGATGCGGGCGTTGTTGCCGACGCCGCGCGTCGTCAGCCGGTAGAGCATGCCGCGGGCATCCGCCACTTCGAAGCCGTCGACGCGAGTAATGACATCGCCGGCCTGAAGACCAGCAGCCGCCGCCGGGCCGCCGTCCGTCACGCGCGCCACCAGCGCGCCCGAAATCCGGTCGAGACCCAGTCCTTCGGCCACTTCGCGATTGACGGAATCGAGCCGCGCGCCAAGCCACGGCCGCTCGACCTTGCGGCCTTCGGCGGCGCTGTCCACGTACAGTCTGACGAGGTTCGAAGGAATCGCAAAGCCGATGCCCTGCGAGCCACCGGACTGAGTGAAGATCAGCGTGTTGATGCCGACCAGCCGGCCGGACATATCGACCAGCGCGCCGCCCGAATTTCCGGGATTGATCGCCGCATCGGTTTGAATGAACACCTGGCTATCGGAGTTTCCGACTTCGGAGCGTGCCAGTGCAGAGACGATCCCGCTCGTCACAGTCTGTCCGACGCCGAACGGATTGCCGATCGCGAGCAACAGGTCGCCAACTTCGAGGGTATCGCTGTCTTCGATATCGATGGTCGGAAAGCGGCCGTCGCCGTTGTCGATTTTGAGAATGGCGATATCGGTCTTGTCGTCCTGCATGACGACCTTGGCGTCGAACTCGCGCTTATCGGACAGTGCGACGCGGATTTCCGCTTCGCCGCGGCCGCGGATGACATGGGTATTGGTGACGACGGTGCCGTCGGCTTTGACGATCACGCCCGAGCCGAGCGAACTTTGAATTCGTTCCGAGGGCCGGCCGAAGGCGTCACCCATCAACTGGCGAAAGAACGGATCGTTGGCGAGCGGCGAGGCAAAGGTCTGGACACGGCGTCGGACATAGACGTTGACGACGGCTGCGGAGGCTTTGCGTGCGATGGGGGCAAACGAGTATTGAACGAGTTCGCGCGACGGCGGCACCTGCTTTTGTGCTTCGGATGTCGTGATCACACCCTGCAGTGCCAAAGCGGCAAGCAGCAGAACAATCGCTCTCGCCAACCAGCCACAACGATCGCTCATCATTCGCATCATGTCCATTGCATGTCCTGCAATCGCAGTGTGGGCAGGGTCAAGTCACCCCACCGCGGATATAGGGTAGCCTTTTGGCAGGGAAAAGACGCCGTCAATGCTCGCCCACACAGCAAAACACCCTCAAAGCGGCTGCTCCGAGGGTGTCGCAATCGTGGGATTAAGGTCACGTGGCCTTACTCAGGCCGTCTCGCCGCGCGCCTTCACTTCGGCGTCATGGCGGGCCCGGTCTTCAGCACCCTTCACGTTCGGGTCGCGGTCGACCAGTTCGATCACCGCGCGCGGCGCGCTGTCGCCGTAACGGAAACCGGCTTTCACCACGCGCGTATAGCCGCCGCTGCGGGTCTTGTACCGGGCGGCCAGGGTATCGAACAGCTTCTTGACCATGTCTTCGTCGCGCAGCCGGGCGGCAGCCAGGCGGCGCGAATTCAAATCCCCGCGCTTAGCGAGGGTAATGTACTTGTCCATCACGCGCTTCAGATCCTTCGCTTTGGGAAGCGTGGTGACGATCTGTTCGTGCTTGATGAGGGACGCGGCCATATTCGAGAACATGGCTTGGCGGTGGGAACTGTCGCGGTTGAACCGCCGGCCGAGACTTCCGTGGCGCATCGTTTTTCTCTCTTTTTCACTACCGGTTGTTACGGGGAGGTTCTACGGCCTCACCTCGTCGTGGAGTTTTTAGTACTGGTCCTCGAAGCGCTTTGCCAGTTCTTCGATGTTGTCGGGCGGCCAGTTGGTGACTTCCATGCCAAGATGGAGACCCATGGTCGCGAGAACTTCCTTGATCTCGTTGAGCGACTTGCGGCCGAAGTTCGGCGTGCGCAGCATCTCGGCTTCGGTCTTCTGAATGAGATCGCCGATATAGACGATGTTGTCGTTCTTCAGGCAGTTGGCCGACCGTACCGACAGTTCGAGCTCGTCGACCTTCTTTAGAAGGGCAGCGTTGAACGCCAGTTCCGGATGGCTCTTTTCTTCGGTCGGCTTCTTGGGCTCTTCGAAGTTGATGAAAACCGCCAGTTGATCCTGGAGAATGCGGGCGGCAAGCGCCACCGCATCTTCGGCGCGCATCGAGCCATCGGTCTCGACCGTCATCGTCAGCTTGTCGTAGTCGAGGATCTGGCCTTCGCGGGTATTCTCGACGCGATAGGACACCTTCTTGACCGGCGAGTAGAGGCTGTCGACCGGGATCAAACCGATCGGCGCATCGTCCGGGCGGTTGCGATCGGCAGCAACATAACCCTTGCCCATGTCCGCCTGGAATTCCATGCGCACCGAAGCGCCCTGGTCGAGGTGGCAGATGACATGCTCGGGATTGAGGATTTCAATGTCGGACGAGCCCTCGATATCACCGGCTTTCACCGCCCCCGGGCCTTCCTTCTTCAGCACCATGCGCTTGGTGCCATCACTATGCAGCCGGAGCGCGATTTCCTTGATGTTGAGGACGATGTTGGTCACGTCCTCGCGCACGCCGGGAATCGACGAAAATTCGTGCAGCACGCCATCGATCTGGACGGTGCGGATCGCCGAGCCCTGGAGCGACGACAGCAGCACGCGGCGCAGCGCATTGCCGAGCGTCATGCCGAAACCGCGCTCGAGCGGTTCGGCGACAACCGTTGCCAAGCGCGCACGATCGCGGCTCGCCACGATCTCAAGCTTGGTCGGCTTGATCAGGTCTTGCCAGTTTTTCTGCAGAATATTGGTCACGGGTTTAACCTCTTTCCGGGTTCAGCCATAGCCCTCGCCCAAGGGCACGGCATATCCACTCGAGGGTCATCAACTTCTGGCCGCTGGCCTCGAGGCCGGTTGCTTCGAGTGTTGAAGCGTCCGGCAAGGGCACTGCGAGGAGCAGCCACTCAAAAATTAAACGCGGCGGCGCTTTTTGGGGCGGCAACCGTTATGGGGGATCGGTGTCACGTCGCGGATCGACGTGATTTGGAAGCCAACAGACTGCAGCGCGCGAAGTGCCGATTCCCGGCCCGAACCGGGACCGCAAACTTCCACTTCAAGCACCTTCATTCCGTGTTCCATGGCCTTCTTGCCGGCATCTTCCGCCGCCATCTGCGCCGCGAACGGTGTCGACTTGCGCGAGCCCTTGAAGCCCATGGTGCCCGACGACGACCAGGCAAGCGTATTGCCCTGCGCGTCGGTGATGGTGATCATGGTGTTGTTGAACGATGCATTCACGTGGGCGACGCCCGACGTGATGTTCTTTTTTTCGCGGCGCCGTACTTTGCCGCGCCCCGCGGCTGGGGCCTGCTCTTTCGCCATCGTCTCTCAACTCCTCATGCCGCGCGTCCGCGGCTTATGCTGTCAAATTCAGTCAACGGGCGACGGGCCGAAGGGACCGCCGCCGGAATTCGATTAGGTTGCCTTTTTCTTGCCGGCGATAGCCTTGGCAGGTCCCTTGCGGGTGCGGGCGTTGGTGTGGGTGCGCTGACCGCGCACCGGCAGACCTTTGCGGTGACGCAGTCCCCGGTAGCAGCCGAGGTCCATCAGCCGCTTGATGTTCATGCTGACATCGCGGCGCAGGTCGCCTTCGACCATGAAGTCGCGGTCGATCGATTCGCGGATCTGCAGCACTTCCGCGTCGGTCAACTGACTGACGCGGCGCTCGGCGGGAATGCCGACGGTCGTGCAGATATCCTTGGCGAACTTCGGGCCGATCCCATGGATGTACTGCAGCGCGATGATCACGCGCTTCTGGGTCGGAATGTTCACACCGGCAATACGTGCCACTTTTGTCTCCTGGCGAAACTTTGGTCGTTAACGGTCTTTGATCGTCAAGGACCCAACCCATGAGGGCCGGATCCGGCATTTCGGCGAGAGTTCGACTAAACTCTTACCCATTGATATCGCGAAACAAACGTAATGGACTCCCGCCTCGCGCCGAGTGGCGCACGGCAAAGCCCATCAATGGTGCGTCATGAAAACGCGGTGTTGTATCGCGGCTACTCCTGCTTCGTCAACCTGTGAAACACAACGCGTCAAACCGATGCGGCCTTATCCAGGATGGCTTCGATTTGGGCGGCGACGTCGGGGATGGGCGCCATCCCGTCGATCGACTTCAACTTCCGGTAGGCAAAATAGTAGCCGGTCAGCGGCGCCGTCTCGCGGTAGTAGGCCATGAGACGGGTTCTGAGGG
>JANORU010000624.1:0-6225 GCA_031415475.1 Hyphomicrobium sp. | reverse complement strand
CGAGATATTTACAACTTTACGTAATTTTGACTGCGGCGGCACTATCTCCGGTTGTGTTCGGGGATTGGCTGTTGGGGGGCCCGTGGCCTTCCGTCCCCGGTCAGGAGTTTGTGTATTGCGTACCTCGCCCCCCGCCGTCTCGGGGCCGGTGCCCGAGCGTAAGACGTCTCACGTTCGCACGCCGTCCGTGCGCCATCGCCACAAGCTTTTGTTGACCGTCAGCACGGTGCTGTTGTGCGGCGAGCAAATCCTTTTTGCCGATCAAGCTGCCGCTCAGTTCATCTGCCAGCAGTACGGCGGCGGAACCGGCAATGCTGTCGCAGGAACCTATGCCTTCGCGTGCGGCCAGGATGCCGATGCCAGTGGCACTGGTGCAACTGCGGTGGGCGTCAGCGCTCAAGCGCTTGGCGACTATTCTTCGGCAACCGGCTTTACGGCGAGCGCCTTCGGCGGCAATGCCACTGCTGTCGGCCATGGCGCGACCGCTGAAGGCGACAATTCGGTGGCGATCGGTGAAGCATCGGCATCGATCGGCGACGACTCAGTCGCGATTGGTGCTGCTTCCGACGCGTCTCGACTGAACGCGACGGCGATCGGTGCCAGCGCCTCTGCGTCTGCCATCAATTCGACCGCCATCGGCCATAAGTCGGTCGCGCTTGGTGACAATTCGACATCAATCGGACGAACGGCGCGGGCTTCGGGTCAAAACTCGACCGCGACCGGTTCGGGCTCACAAGCGACCGGCGACTTCTCAACATCTTCAGGCGGCAATTCGCGGGCTACGGGGCTCAATGCATCAGCCTACGGTGCCAACTCCGTCGCCGGGGGAACATACTCGTCAGCGTTCGGTAACAACGCCAATGCGGCCGGCGGCTCGGCCATCGCCGCTGGCACGGATTCCAATGCGGCAGGCCAAAACGGCTCTGCGTTCGGCAATGGCTCGAACGCATCGCAAGCCAACACAACGGCGGTCGGGCAGGCGGCCCAGGCCTCGGCCTCCGGAGCGACGGCACTCGGGCAAGCGGCGTCTGCCAGCCAAAGCGATACCGTTGCCGTCGGTCGCGGCGCGCGAGCAACTTCGGTTGGTGCAGTGGCGATCGGTGCCGGCAGCATCGCATCGGGATCGACGGCCGTTGGCAACAACGCGCAGGCGACGGGTGCGGGAAGTGCTGCTTACGGCAGTGGGACTGTCGCCAGCGGCACCAATGCTTCGGCAATCGGCGAGAATTCGACGGCCGCCGGAAACAACTCGACAGCACTGGGCGAAGGGTCCAGTGCCGCGTTTGCCAACAGCACGGCCATCGGCCAGGGCGTTGCCACGACTCGCACCAACCAGGTCTCGATCGGATCGGCGACCAATACATATACCGCGGCGGGTATCGGTACGAATGCCAGCAGAACGGCACAGTCCGGTGCTCTTCAGGTTGTCACCACTGATGCCAACGGCAATCTCGCCGGCGACGGCGGGGCCCTGCAAACCCAGGTCAATACCAACACCAGCAACATCTCGACCCTGCAGACCACGGTATCCGGTCACACGACCCAGATCGCCAGCCTTGGCACTCGCATGACGTCGGCGGAGACCACGATTGGTCAGCACACTACGGATATCAGCAATCTCAGAGGCGACGTGACCACTCTGCAAGGTCAGACGGCGACCAACACGTCGAATATTTCGTCGCTGCAAACCGATGTGTCGAACCACACCACTCAAATCAACACCCACACCACGCAGATCAACGGCCTGGATGGACGGGTAACGACATTGGAAGGCGATGTCTCGACGCTTCAAGGACAGACGGCGACCAACACGACCAACATCAATGGCCACACCACTCAAATTACAAGTCTGGGCAATCGGGTGACAACGGTCGAAGGACAGACGGCGACCAATACGTCGAACATCTCAAATCTGCAGTCGACGGTTTCGAACCACACGACACAGATCAACAACAATACGTCTCAAATCAACACTCATACGACGCAGATCAACGGCCTCACTGGCCGTGTGACGAGCACGGAGACGCGGTTGACGAATGTTGAGGATGATACCGCCGTGAACACGACCGACATCACGACGCTGAAGGGGACTGCGGTCAATCATGGCGGCCGGATCACGGTTCTCGAAGGCCGAACGGCAGGACACACAACGCAGATAAGCAATCTCGATAGCCGGACAACCATCAACACCACAAATATCGGCACGAACACCACCGACATCGACGCGCTGAAGAAGCGAACCTCTGGTCACACAACCCAGATCACCAACCTGACAAACCAGACCAACACCAACACCAAGGTGATCAACAATCACGGCGTTCGTATTGGCAATTTGGAAACTCGAACAACGACGATGGAGGATCGCGTCGACGATGCTGCGGATCGGGCGGTGACGGCTGCCAACAAGGTCGATGCATTCGATCGGCGGATCGACAGCGCGAATGCCAAGTCCGAGAAGGCGATGGAAGGCGTGGCGGTCGCGTTGTCGCTCGCCGAACCGACGCTGACCAACGGCGATAGCATGGGTATCCGCGTCAGCTGGGGCACCTATGGCGGCGAGAATGCGCTTGGTGCAACTGTGCTCGGCGTGCTCGATCGCAACGCCTTCGGCAATGGTGAAACGCTGTCGATCGGCGGCGGTATCGGTGTCGGACTTGAAGATGGCAACGTCGGCGGCCGCGTCGGCATGCAGCTTACTTGGAAATAACGGTTAAGGCAGGGAAGGCCTTAGGTACGGGTTCGGAGCAGCGGGTGTCAGTCCCCGCCGCTTCGGCCCGTTCCGATTTTTAGAGCATGTCTAGTGGACCATTGTGACGAGCCCGATAACCGCCATGGTGACCATGCCGAGATCTTCAGATGACTAAGCAGCGTTCGAGATATGAGGTTTTCCAGTCCCGGCAACAAGCGGGATACCCTTATGCCGCGTCAAATGCTGGAACGTCAGGCCAGAAGATGCGGGCGCGGGCGCTGATGATCGACGGCTCGCCGGTTGTCAGCAGCTTGAGACCGCCTTTGTCGCCTGAAACGAAATGCGGATGGCGAGCGAAGTAGTCCTCCAAGCTGTCGGCGACAACTTCGGGCTGGGATAGGATTCGCGTTGCGTCCGGCAGGTGCGCCCGGAACAGGTGCTCGACCAACGGAAAGTGCGTGCAGCCGAGAATGGCCCGATGTGGGGCGAGCCCCCGGCACTGGTCCATCACGCCCTCGATGCCGTCGCGCACCAGCCGGTCGAGAACCGGTTCGCTCGCGCCGTCCTCGATCGCACCAGCGAGTTCGGAGCAGACCTGTTGAATGACTTCAACCTTGGGGCAGCGCTTGCGGATCTCTTCCGTGTAGACGTTGGCGGCAATTGTCCGCGTGGTGCCGAACACGGCGATCCGGTCGGTCAGGTTCTTTTGCGGATACTGTGGAGTGGTGACCGACCACGGCGTCTGGGTCGCGGCTTCGACAGTTGGCGCAACGATGCCGACGACGTTATGACCCGATGCTTTCCAGTGCGTGGTTGGAAGCCAGCCCTGCTGGAGCCGCCGTAACGCCACCGCCGTCGCCGTGTTGCAGCCCAGAACAACGAGTTTGGCGCCGCGCTGGAAAAGTGCCTCGGTGGCGGCCTTCGTCAGTTCCACGATCTCGTCTGATGACCGGTTGCCGTAGGGCACGTTGGCGTGATCGCCGAGATAGAGGAATGAAATGTGCGGAAAGCGCGCGGCGAGCGCGTGCAGCACCGTCAATCCACCCAAGCCTGAATCGAAGACCCCGATCATCGGCGCGATCAATGCGACGGCAGAGGGCTGCTCGTCAACCAGAGAGGCGGAAATTGGTGCGGGTTACTCAGCCGCTTCAGACGGCGAACGGCCGCTGCCGACCTGCTCGGCGGCTTTGAGCGCGTCGAGCGCGGGCATCGAGACCATATTGTACCCGCAGTCGACGAAGTGCACTTCGCCGGTGACGGCACCTGACAGTGGTGACAGCAAATACAGCGCCGAGCCGCCAACCTCATCAAGCGTTGGTGTGCGCTTCAAAGGCGAGTGCTCTTTCTGGAAGTTGAAAATCACGCGAGCATCTGAGACTCCGGCGCCGGACAGTGTGCGCATCGGGCCAGCCGACAGGGCATTGACGCGGATGTTGTCGCGTCCGAGATCGGCAGCGAGATATCGGACGCTGGCTTCGAGCGCTGCCTTGGCGACGCCCATGACGTTGTAGGATGGAACCCAGCGGGTCGCGCCTCCGTACGACAGCGTCAACAGCGAGCCGCCGTTCGGCATCAGGGCTGCGGCGCGTTTGGCGATTTCAGTGAACGAAAAGCACGAAATCACCATCGTGTTGGTGAAGTTTTCGCGCGTCGTGTCGGCATAACGGCCGCCGAGTTCTTTGGGATCGGAGAACGCCAGCGCGTGGACCACGAAATCGAGCGAGCCCCAGTCCTTGCCGATCTTGTCGAACACACCGTCGACGCTCGGCAGATCGAGCACGTTGCACTCTTCAATGATCTTGGCGCCGAGGGATTCAGCCAGTGGGATAGCGCGGCGGCCGAAGGCACCGCCCTGATAGGTGAACGCGAGTTCGGCGCCTTGTCCGGCTAGAATTCGCGCAATGCCCCAGGCGATCGAGCGCTCGTTGGCGACGCCCATAATGAGCCCGCGCTTGCCGGCCATCAGCGGCTGCGGTTTTGCCATATCCATGTCGGCCATCGGCGACCTCGTTTTCGCACCAAACGCGCGGCCAGTTACGTCGAACCAGCCACTACCATTCTTGTAAACACGCATACCGGGCAACCCAGAACGGACGGTGAGTATTCCGTCCCAGAGCCGCGATACGGCAAATTCGTTAACCGTTCAGGCGGCGGAACACGAGAGTGGCATTTGTTCCACCAAATCCGAAGCTGTTCGACATCACACAGTTAAGCGCTGCGTTGTCCTGTCGCGCCCTGACAATCGGCACGTCTTCGAACAACGGATCGAGCTCTTCGATGTTGGCGCTCTCGCAGATAAATCCGTTGTTCATCATCAGCAGCGAGAAGATGGCTTCTTGAACGCCGATCGCGCCCAACGAATGTCCGGTCAGCGATTTGGTCGCCGAGATCTTCGGAATCGACTTTCCAAAAACGTCGCGGATCGCCTGGATCTCCCGCTCGTCGCCAACCGGTGTGCCAGTGCCATGCGGGTTGATGTAATCTATTGGCGGCAAGCCTTTGCCGTCGAGACCTTTGAGCGCCTGCTTCATGCAGCGTGCTGCACCTTCGCCCGACGGTGCGACCATATCAAAACCGTCGGACGTCGCGCCGTAGCCGGCTACTTCGCCGTAGATTTTTGCGCCGCGCGCCTTGGCGTGTTCCAGCTCTTCGAGCACGAGAACGCCGGCCCCACCCGCAATCACAAAGCCGTCGCGGTTCTTGTCGAAGGCGCGGCTGGCTTTTTCAGGCGTCGCGTTGAAGCGGGACGACATGGCGCCCATGGCATCGAACAGGTTTGAAAGCGTCCAATCGAGTTCCTCGCACCCGCCGGCAAACATGATGTCCTGCTTGCCCCACTGAATGAGTTCGGCGGCGTTGCCGATGCAGTGGGCGCTGGTCGCGCAGGCCGATGAGATCGAATAATTGGTGCCCTTGATCTGGAACGAAGTGGCAAGCGCCGCCGATGGGCCCGAACACATCGCCTTGGGGACTTCGAACGGACCAATCTTTTTCGGGCCACCGGATTTCATAGTCGTTTCGGCGGCTTCGACGATGGCGCGCGTCGATGGCCCGCCGGAGCCGACGATAATGCCGGTGCGCTCGTTGACGACGTCGGCCGGTTCGAGACCGGCATCCCGGATCGCCTGATCCATGGCGATGTAATTCCAGGCAACGCCGGGGTTCATGAAGCGCTTCGGCTTGCGCGGAACCATTGCTTCCCATTCGAGCTTTGGGTCGCCATGCACCTGGCACTTGAAGCCAAGTTCGGCGTACTTGTCCGCGCGCGAGATGCCCGACTTGGCCTCTCGCAGCGACGCCACCACTTCCTGGGTACTGCTCCCGATCGAGGAAACGATGCCCATGCCGGTGACGACCACCCGTCTCATTCGAAGTTCCCTCTTCTGCCGGTGCGCGTGGCGCCAACCGGCCAATTCCAATTATTCGCTGCTCGCGGCGACGGTCTCAGCTGCATCGAACAAACCGACCCTGAGGTCAGTTGCGGTATAGATCAGTTTGCCGTCGGCCCACATCTGACCGTCGGCGAATGCGAGTTT
>JANORU010000623.1:0-1685 GCA_031415475.1 Hyphomicrobium sp. | reverse complement strand
TTCGAAGGCTCCGACAGCCTCGACGCGCCCGAAAAGGTCATGACCGAAGAGAAGAAGAGGTGACGGAAATGCCACCACTTCGAACCCCTACATATGTTATAACATCCGAATTGCGGGATAAGCAGGCTCGCGAAGCAATGGTTGAGCGGCTGCGACTAGGCCTTGGGGGACGCCTTAAAATGATTGAAACACGCCTCGCCATCGCAGCGGCAACCGCCCTTCTGCTCGGAACCATGGCAACTTCTGCATGGTCGGCCGATCTCGGCGGAAATTGCTGTGCCGATCTCGAAGAACGTATCGCCGAACTCGAAGCCACGACCGCCCGCAAAGGCAATCGCAAGGTCTCGCTGACCATTTCCGGTCAGGTCAGCAAGGCGGTGCTGTTCTGGGATGATGGGTTCGAGAGCAATCAGTACGTCGTCGGCAACAAGAATGACCAGACCAACTTCTCGTTTGACGGCGAGGCGACGATCGCGCCGGGCTGGATGGCGGGCTATTCATTGACGCTCCGCGTCGAAGACAACTTGTCCGATGGTGTCGATCAGGGCGACGCGTCGGCCGACCGGAATTTCCAGATCTGGAAATCGCATTGGTGGATTGCCTACGAAAAGCTCGGCCGCATCGCTGTTGGCCGTGAATCGCGCGTCTCCGATACGGCACCGGAAACCGATTTCTCCGAAGCCGGTCTTGCCGGCTATGCCGGGGTGCAAGATGTCGGCGGCGGATTCCTATTGCGCCGCGCGGATGGCGCGTTTTCGGGCTTGGCGTGGGGCGATCTCGGCAACCACTTCAACGGTGATACGACGGATCTGATCCGCTATGACACGCCGGAACTGATGGGCTTTGTCGTCTCGGCAAGCTGGGGCGCTGACGACATTTGGGATGCCGGGATCCGATATTCGGGCGAAGGTGGCGGCTTCAAATTCGAAGCGGTTGTCGCCTATACCGAAGTCACCGATGCGCCCAGCGATTTTGCCGACGTCGACCAGTCGACGGTCGTCGGCTCGGCGGCCCTGCTGCATGAACCGAGCGGTCTGAACGCCTTGATCGCGGCGGGTCACCGTGAGTTTGATGCGACGGTTGCCGATGGTGACGGCGTGTTGCGCACGCCGGACGATGTCAAATTCGTCTACAGCAAGCTTGGCTGGCTGGCACAGCTGAACGGGCTCGGCCCGACAGCGTTCTATGGCGAGTACGGCTGGTTCGACAACTTCGTCACCTCCGGTCTCGATGCTGATGGCGTCAGTTCGCTATCGTTCACGGCCGTCGCCAATGTCTGCGCCGGAGCCGGCAACGCCTGCCGCGTCACCGATAGCGAACTCGAGGTTTGGGGCTTCGGCGTCGTCCAGCACATCGAGGCCGCAGAAATGCAGGTCTTTATCGGCTATCGCCATCACACTGCGGACTTTACACTGGTCGACAATGCCGGCGCCGGTGTTGCCGGGGCTGGCATCGAGGATTTCGATACCATCATCGCGGGCTCAAAAATCGCCTTCTAATGACAAGCAACGGCGCGAACCGGACGATAGTCCTCCTTGCGGCGCTTCTGCCGCTTGGGGCAGGGCTGGTTCGTGCCGCTCCCGAGGCCGCACAGCCGGTCGACGCCGTTCCACCTGCGATCCTAAAACTGGCAGCGCTCGCCAAGCTCGAACCCGGCGAGGATAAGCCCGGCGGCAGCGCCACGA
>JANORU010000622.1:0-8120 GCA_031415475.1 Hyphomicrobium sp. | reverse complement strand
ACGAGAGGTACCGTGATGAGCGCAAACTGCTGCAGCGATTGCTCGAAATTGCCGGCCAGCGATCCCCAATACCGCCGCGTTCTGTGGGCTGTATTGGGCATCAATGCGGCCATGTTTTTGGTCGAGATCGGTGCCGGTCTGGCGGCCGGATCGGCCTCTCTACAAGCCGACGCCTTGGACTTTCTGGGCGATGCCGCAAACTACGCAATCAGCCTATTCGTCGTTGGCATGGCGCTTCGCCACCGCGCCATGGCCGCCGCCTTCAAAGGCGGTTCCATGGTTGTATTCGGGTTGTGGGTGATCGCCGTCACGATTTGGCATGCCTACCACGGCACGTTGCCCCTGGCGTACACGATGGGCACGGTCGGCCTCGCAGCTCTCGTTGCCAACGCTGCCTCGTTCGCTTTGTTGTGGACCTACAAGAGCGGCGACGCGAACATGCGATCGGCATGGATCTGCACGCGCAATGACGTCCTCGGCAATATTGCCGTACTGCTGGCCGCACTTGGCGTATTCGGAACCGGCTCAGGTTGGCCGGATATCGTCGTGGCAGCGATTATGGCCGGGCTTGCACTTCAGGGTGCTTCTATTGTCTTGCGACAAGCCTTCGCCGAGCTGCGCACTGAGGCGCCGAGCCTTTCGGCCCCCGGAAAGGCGGCGGGTTCGCCATGAACGACACCGCAAATTTGCCCAACCGAGCGCACGGGACGAACTCTAATCTCCCAAGTTGGCCCTTACTGTTTGCGGCTTGGATGATCGCACTGGTCTCGACCCTTGGCGCACTCTTCATTGGTGAAGTGATGGGACAGACACCGTGCGTGCTGTGTTGGTATCAGCGTGTCTTCATGTTCCCGCTTTCGGTCATGCTGGCGATTGCCTGTTACCGCTCGGATACCAGCATATGGCGCTATGCGCTGCCGCTCGCCGCCGCCGGATGGCTGATCGCCGCCTATCATGTGCTGGTATATTTCGGCGTCATCCCAGAAGCCATGGCGCCCTGTTCGAGTACAGGGCCGTCTTGCGCGAGTACCGAGATGACAATCTTCGGCGGTATGCCGATCCCGCTCCTATCGCTTTCGGCGTTCACATTGATCGCTGTACTTCTTGCGTTCACTGCACAAAGGCACGCACCATGACACGACGCTCAATCGTTTTCCTTACGCTCGGAATTGCCATCGTTACATTCACATTGGCGGGCGCATTTTACAATCGACAGGAAGCTGTTCGTCAGACGACTGCTGCCGCGGCTCAATCGGATTATTTCGTCCGACCGCACTCGCCAGTGATTGGCCGCAAGGATGCGCCGGTAACGATCGTCGAGTTTTTCGACCCCTCGTGTGAATCGTGCCGAGAGTTCTACCCTCACGTGAAAAAAATTCTTGCCGAATATCCCAAGGACGTTCGACTGGTCCTGCGCTACGCGCCCTTCCACGAGGGATCAGATGAGGCGGTCAGGATTCTAGAAACCGCGCGTCTGCAGGACAAGTTCGAGCCGGTGCTGGAAGCACTGCTGGCGGCGCAGCCAACCTGGGCAATCCACGGAGCGCCAAATCTTGGTGTCGCGTGGGACGTGGCGAAGTCGGCCGGCTTGGACGTGGAACGGGCCCGGCGGGACATGGCGAGTCCGGAGATCGATGCCATACTTAAGCAAGACGTCGCTGACCTCAAAGCCGTGAAACTAAACCGGACGCCGACATTCTTCGTCAATTCCAAGCCGCTGGTGTCATTCGGTCCGGAGCAACTTAAAGACCTGGTTCAAGCAGAGGTCGAACGCTCGCGGTCGTAACAATCCATCGTATGGCACGGCACCAGCCTTCAAAAACCCCCGTAGGTGGAGTGGGCAGCGGGGAGCGCCCACTCCACCCGGGGTAGCCTCAGATCCCAAGGACGCGGGAACTCGTCTGAGGCATCTTGCGGTTGAATGATCTCTGTACTCGAACGCGTTACGCAGCACCTGAACGCACACACATCAGAGATCAGTTCATCGCAGTTAAGAGCAGAACGCTGGCATCCGGCTTTTCTTCCACGTGAGTCTAACCGCAGCTGTGGATAAACTCGTGGCTGGTAAAAACCTCAGGAATCCCGCTAACTTGGGGCTTCGCGTTGCGGAGACCGCCTTGCCCTTGAAGCTCCCCCTGCCGCTTATGCTCACTCTCGCACTCATTGCGCTGAGCGTGCTGCTGCGCGTGTTCGACCCGGCACCGGTCGCCAAACTGCGGCTCGCCGTGTTCGACAGCTACCTCGCGGCATCACCCCGGGTTGCCGATCCGGCCTATCCGGTCAAGATCATCGATATTGACGAGGCCTCGCTCGCCAAGATCGGCCAATGGCCGTGGCCGCGAACCAAGCTCGCCGGCATCGTGACGCGGCTCACGGCGGCCGGCGCGAAAACCATTTCAATCGACTTGATCCTGGCCGAACCGGACCGGCTGTCGCCGGCCGCACTGGCGGAGGCATTCGCCGCCGATCCAGTCTTAGCGCCGCTCGCTGCGCGGGCAGCGTCCCTTCCCTCCAACGATCAGACGTTGGCGGACGCGATATCAGGCGCGCCGGTGGTGCTCGGATTTTCGGCCGAGCGCGGGGCGCCGCGCAATCTTTTGCCGCCGCGCGCGCCTTTGGCGATCGCTGGCGACGATCCGAAGGAGGCCGTGCCGAGATATAGCGGCGGCGTCGGCAGCCTGCCGGAGCTGACGGAGAAGGCAGCCGGCATTGGCGCGGTCAATTGGATCCCGGAGCGCGACCAGATCGTCCGCCGCGTGCCGCTGCTCATCACCGTCATCGATACGCTCTATCCCTCGCTGTCTCTGGAAGCGTTGCGCGTGGCGGCCGGCCCGGGCAGCACGATTTTCGTCAAGTCGTCGGGTGCGAGCGGCATTCACGCATTCGGTCAGAGGACCGGCATCGACAGCGTGCGCGTCGGCGACACGGTGCTGCCGGTCGATGGCCGCGGCGAGCTGTGGCTGAAACTGGCGGCGGGCGATCCCAAGCGCACGATTGCGGCGCATACGATTCTTGATGGCTCCTTCAAAACGGATGACATCGCTGGGCGGCACATGTTCATCGGCTCCAGCGCCACCGGTTTGCTCGATCTCAGGGCGACGGCGCTGTCGACCTCCGTGCCCGGCGTCGAAATCCACGCCCAGGCACTCGAACAGATGCTCAGCGGCGATCATCTTGTCCGGCCCTCGTGGGCGACGGGCGCGGAGCTGCTGTTTCTCGTGCTGGCATCGGCACTGGTCGCCTATCTGATCCACACCAGCGGGGCGATCATGGCGGCGGCGGCCAGCGTCGCGGCCATCGGCGTTTTCTGGCTGTTTTCATCCAACGCTTATTCGGCGTCGGGACTGCTGATCGATCCAGTGTACCCGTCGATTGCGGTTGTCGCGCTCTATCTCGCCGGCTCGCTCGCCAACTACCTCGCTGCCGAACGCGACCGGGCGCGCATCCGCTCCGCCTTCGGCCATTACGTGGCGCCGGCCGTGGTCGAGGAACTGGCGCGCGACCAGAGCAAATTGAAACTCGGCGGCGAAATGCGCGAGGTGACGCTGATGTTCGCCGACGTGCGCGGGTTCTCCAAACTGTCGGAGGGCATGGACGCTGAGGAGCTGATCCGCTTCGTCAACGCGCTGTTCACGCCGCTGACCGACGACATTCTGCACAATCGCGGTACGATCGATAAATTCATGGGCGACGCGGTGATGGCGTTCTGGAATGCACCGCTCACCGACGCCGATCACGCCGCCAACGCCTGCCGCGCCGCACTCGCCATGCTTGAGAGCCTCGATAAGCTGAACGAAAGCCGTGGCCCGGGGGCAGACCCAATCCGCATTGGCATCGGCATCAATACCGGCGAGGCGGTGGTCGGCAACGTCGGCTCGCCGCAGCGGTTCGACTATTCGGTGCTCGGCGACGCGGTCAACATCGCCTCGCGGCTCGAGGAAGCGACCAAGACGTATGGAGTCGACGTCATCGCCGGCGAACGCACGGTATCGCTCGTGCGCGGGTTTGCGTTCA
Organism: Hyphomicrobium sp.; assembly: GCA_031415475.1. Classification (GTDB taxonomy): domain Bacteria; phylum Pseudomonadota; class Alphaproteobacteria; order Rhizobiales; family Hyphomicrobiaceae; genus JAGVSR01. Next base: position 4,106 of record JANORU010000622.1, on the reverse strand, counting down.
AGGAACTTGGGTCAGCGACGCTGCGCGGCAAGGACCGGCCCGAGCGCATCTACGCGCTGACCGGCGAGACCGATGCCGGGATCAACGCCGACCGTTAGCCGTCAGTACTATTCGCCGCCCATGCCGCGCGACGGTTTCGGATGATCGCCGCCGTGCTTCTTGCCGCCGCCCTTCTTGCCAAAGCCGCCCATGCCAATCCCAATGCCGATAATGGCCGCCGTGCCAGCTTCGGTAATGGCCGCGTCGTCATCGTCACCCTTTGAGCGTTTCGGTTTCTTGGTCTTTGGCGGCTTGGTCAAAACGACCTTGGTCGGCTTGACCTTTTCGGGTTCGGCTTTCTTGGTCACTTTCTTGGTGGGCTTATCGTTGTCGTTGGTGTCGGTCTGGCGAGTTTTCTTGGGCGGCACAATCAGGCCGAGCTTGATGATGTCGTCGGCGGTAAACACCGGCGAGGCATCGATCGACGGCGGCTTGACCACAAACGGAAACGCCTGATCGAAGGGAACCGTATCTTTGCCATCGAGGCCCGCCCAGCGCACCGGCTTGCCGACGTCGCCCTTGTCGGTGACGCGAATGAGCTTGCCCGGTTCGTCGTGATCGCGGCAACTGCCACGGTCGTTGCAGACCCGGACGCCGCCTTCGTGCAACAGCAGCCATGAGGTCTGGTCTGGTTGAACGAAGACGTCGAAAATCGTACCGCGCACCGTGATCGAGGCCGCCGGCACGCGAATGGTGTAGCTCGGCTTGTCGGCAACGCCGGTCATGAACCGGAAGGCGCCCTTGACGAGGTCGACGCCGATGGTGCCGGCCGACTTGTCCGGATCGTAGACGAACTTGTCGAGCACCAATTGCGCGCCAGGGCCAAGCGCCAATTTGGTATCGTCGTTGAGTTTCAGTTCGCTCGACGCATCGGGGGCGACTTCGATCAGTTCGCTCTGGCGGACATCGTCGCCAACTTTCAGCGAGCGCTTTTCTTGTTCGCGCGCCGCCGTCACCACATTGATGACCGACAGCGTGTTGCCAATCGGATCGCCGGGGGCGGCGAAAGCGCCGTACGTCTGTGCCCACACAAACGAGGCGGCGACCGCCAGTCGCAGGATTTTCGGTGACATGGGAACGGCCTCGCTCTTTCGGCCCAAACCTTTGGACGATCCTACCACTGCGGCAGCCAATCGCCAATCGGGTCGCGCCAAAGGTGGTAACTCGCGCAATCAGCCTGAATTAAAGGGGAACTGCTCCCTTGGTCTTGGCCTTGTAGTCCGGTTCGACGTGCACCACCACCTCTGCACCGGGGATGCGCGTCTTAACCGTCGCCTCGATCCGGTCGCAGATTTCGTGGGATTGCTCGACGGTCATGGCGCCGGGTACGACCAGATGAAACTCGATGAACGTCGCCCGGCCGGCTTGCCGGGTGCGGATATCGTGCGCCTGGATGGCACCGGCCCCCGACGCGGTAATGGCGCTGCGGATCTCTTGCTCGATCTCCGGGCTCGCCGCGGCATCCATCAGACTGTTCATGGACTGGGTCGTGATCCGGTAGCCGGCCCATAGAATGCTGAGGCCGACCAGGAATGCCAGCAGCGGGTCGAGCAACGTCCACCCGGTCACGACCGCGAGCCCGACGCCGACCAAGACGCCGATCGAGGTAATGACATCGCTCATCAGGTGCCAGCCGCCCGCTGACAGCGCCGGCGAGGGCAGTTGGCGTCCGCGGCGGATCATGTAGCCGCCCCACGTCGCGTTGAGCGCGGTTGCTGCCGCATTGATCGCCATGCCGGCGGCCGGCTCGGTCAATTCGCGCGGCCGGTACCACGCCTGATAGGCTTCTTCAAAAATCAACAAGGCGGCGACGATGATCAGCACGCCTTCGAGAACAGCGGAAAAAAACTCCGCCTTGTGATGGCCGAAGGGATGCGTGCGATCGGGTGGCCGCAGGCTGATGCGGATCGCCGCGAGAGCCGCGATCGCCGTCGTCACATTGACCACGCTTTCCAGCGCGTCGGAGTACAAGGCGGCGCTGCCGGTCTTGAGATAAGCCACGTACTTGAGCGCCATGGCAGCGAACGCCACCACGATGGTGCCGATCGCGATCCAGTTCATCGACTCGTAATCGTTGTGTGGAGCTGACCCGTGCATTGCCCTGCCTTACGTGCTGCCCCATCGGATACCACGGCTTGGACGGCGTGCGAACTCTCCAAACCGGCCAGTAAACCGGCCGGTGCAGTTTGGCCGCCAGGACGGGTTTTCCACACCCATCGGACCCGGCCGCCTCTCACAGTCCGTCCGAATCAGATGTGAAGGACGGACACAATGAGGAGGGCGCCATGGCCAATTTTACCACGCACATTGCTGTCGGGACAGTTGCCGCCGGCGCTCTCGCGACGCTCACACTGGCAGCGGACGTCGTGGCCCCGGAAAATCTCGTCGCCGTCACCATGGCCGGCGTGCTCGGCTCGGTGCTACCGGATATCGATCTCAAGGACAGCCGTCCGGGGCGGGCAATGTTTGCCGGCCTAGGCGTCTTCTTCTCATTTGCGGTGCTGTTCACGTACGCCACCCGTTATTCGATTGCCGAGCTTTGGATCCTGTGGCTCGGCACTCTGGTACTGGTGCGTTACGGTCTGCATGCCGTCTTCCACTACCTCTCCGTCCATCGCGGCATTTGGCATTCGATCCTGGCGGCATTTTTCTGTTCGGCGGCAACGGCCATCGTCTTCTACCATATCCTCGGCAAGCACGAGGGGGTGGCCTGGCTCGGTGGCGGCTTCATGTTCATCGGCTATCTGGTGCATCTGGTCCTCGACGAGATGTACTCGGTCGACGTCATGGACATACGCATCAAGGCCTCGTTCGGAACGGCTATGAAATTGATAGACCTGCGCCACCCGTACGCTTCGGCGGCGATGGCGGCGGCCACCGCCGGTGCCGTCTGGTTGGCACCGCCAACGCAAACTTTCGCCGAAGGCATCGCCTCGAAGAACATGTGGGCCGGCCTCAGCCAGCGGATGCTACCGGAAGAAAAGTGGTTTGGTGTGTTCGACCCGCGTGCTCATTTCGCGGCGGCGCCAGCAGTGGCCAGTCAACCAGCAAGTCAACCAGCAAGCCAGATAACCACCGGATCATTACCCGATGCGGCGGCCGCACCTGCCGCAGCTCCTGCGCCGCAACAGCCGCAATAAGCCCAATTCAGTCTTTGTTCAGCGCCAAGCCGTTCAAATAGGTCCGGACGAGATCGTCGACCAGCGGGCCAGCGGCTTCACTGGTGACGATCGACAGTTTGTCGGCAGTCGCAAGTGATGTGATGCCGTGAACGCCTGCCCACAGCACCCGCGCGGCGCGATGACTATCGTCGCGATTCGTCGCCGTCATCATCGGCTCCAGCGCATCCTCGACACGCCGCAGCAGAGCGTCGAGTTTTGACTGATACCACTGCGGGATGTCGCGCCCAGCCGGCAGCCGGTGTTCGAACAGCAGATTCCACAGCTTCGGGTTCATTTGCGTAAAGCGGAAATACGCCCGTGCGAACTCGACAATCCTGTCGCGTTGCACGCCCTGACGCGGCACAGCGTCAAGCGCTGCGGCGAGCTGATCGAGCAGCCGGCCCTCGACCGTCAGCAACAAATCATCGAGGTCTTCGAACACATTGTAGAGCGTGCCCGGCGAGTAGCCGATGCGGCGCGCCACCTCGCGCGCCGAGAGCGCTTCGAGCCCGCCCTCGCGGATCAAGTCTGTCGAAGTATCCAGGATGAGCTCGCGCAGCTCATCCGCTGTATGCGCCGAACGCCTTCCCATCCGCGAACGCTAGCACCGTTGCCGGCCAAACGAAACCGGGGACTGAGAAAAACCGGCTTTCCAGGCCGACGCGGAATCCGCCACCCCCTAACTAGGGGAATTATATACTTGACAAGTACGCCTAATTGAAACATATTGCGGGAGAAGGGAATTCTGCAATGTCCATTTTGTCTGCGCCACACTTTCACAACGAACAAGCCGCCTTTGCTCGTCTGGAAGCGATCGTGTGGCCAGAAGGCCCATGCTGCCCAAAGTGTGGTGGCTCTGAGCGCATCACCCTGGTCAAGGGTGTGCGCATGGGCGTGCGCCGCTGC
>JANORU010000621.1:0-3109 GCA_031415475.1 Hyphomicrobium sp. | reverse complement strand
GCTGCCGCAGACTGGCGAAAGACTTCGAGAACCTCGCCCGCTCGCATTCCGCCTTCGTCATCCTCGCCATGATCCGCATCATGCTGAGGCGGATTGTAAGGGCCAGAGAAAAATCATAAATGTGCCGGACGGACTCTAAGCACGGATCCAACGGGTGGAACGACACCCATTTATGAACTCACCAGCCAACCCTGATATCAGCTCAGTCAGTCAAAGTTGACGGTGGAAGCACCGTTTGTTGCTGCCCGCACGGTGACCTGGAGCGGTCATTGTCGCCGAAAGAATTCTGATGAGTCAATGAGCGGGCACGAGACACATTGCTTTTATTCGGATCCCGTGCCGTAATCCGGCGGTTAACGAACGTATAGCAGGTTGGTGAACGATGGGGGCACGATATGGGCACCCTTTCTCCGCCTCAGACGAACAGACTCGTTCCGCAGGCGACCAAACTAAAGGTCTTCATCTCCTACTCGCGCGATGACCTCAAGTTCGCCGACCAGCTAGACGCGGCACTCGACCTGTACGGCTTCGAATGTACGCTCGACCGCCAGGGCATTGCCGGCGGTGAGGACTGGAAGCGCCGTCTCGGCGGCCTTATACGCGATGCTGAAACAATTTTGTTCGTGCTCTCGCCCACCTCCGCGCGATCGGAGATTTGTGGATGGGAGGTCGAGGAGGCCTTACGTTTCGGCAAGCGTATCCTCCCCGTGCTGTGCCGTCCTCTCGAAGGGGCGAGCCCACCATTACAGCTTCAGGAACTGAATTATGTCTACTTCTACGACGAGCCCCGTTCGCCGGGCTCGGGCTTTGGCACTGGACTCGCACGCCTCGTTGCGACCCTCAACACGGACCTCGACTGGCTGCGCGAGCACACGCGCTATCTTCAGCGCGCAGCCGAGTGGGATGAGGGGGGCCGGCCAGCAAATCGCTTGCTGTCGGGAAGTGACATCACGGAGGCCAAGGCCTGGGCGGCGCGCCGGCCCAAAGACGCCCCCGAGCCGACCGCGCTTCACTTCGACTTTATCCGCGCGAGCGAGGAAGAGGAAGCAGCTCGATCGAGTGCTCAGCGCAAGCAGCTCGAGGCGATGGCCGCGTCCCAGACCGAACGCGAAGAGGCCTTGAAGAAAGCGGAGGAAGCGCTGAAGCAGACTGCCGAGGCGCAGCACAAACGGGCGAGGTTCAGGAACATTGCGCTCGTGACAGGGATCATGACCGCGTTCGCCGTGTGGCAATGGAGGCAAGCCGAAGTACAACGCATGGAAGTTGAGTTTCAGCGGGCGCAGGCCAACGAGCAGAAGGAGTTGGCGGAGGAAATACTCGAAGACGCCACGAAGCTGATTCTGGGGCTCTCCGGTCGCCTCGAATTCGATCGCGACACCTATGACGACGTGCGCTCGGTGTTCGAGAGTGGCGCAGCACTAGGCGACGCAGTCGCCATGAGGAACCTCGGCCTGCTGTACGCCAACGGCCAGGGCGTGGCGCAGGACTATGCCAAGGCCCGCGAGTGGTACGAGAAGGCCGCCGCCAAGGACGACGAAACTGCCATGAACAACCTCGGCATGCTTTTCCACAACGGCCATGGCGTGGCGCAAGACTACGCTAAGGCCCGCGAGTGGTACGAGAAAGCCATCGCCGGCGGGAACGAAGACGCCAAGTCGGCCTTAGAGAAACTGCCGATCGACGAGGCAGCTGCGGAGGGCCGCTATGACGAGGCGCTGAAACAGCAAGTGGCTTTGACGTCGAAAATCGAGAAGGCTGAGACGAAGCGTGACGGCATACCTGGCATAGAGACGGCGGCGCACCTCGGCACGGAGGCATGGTACGCTCTCTTTACCCGAGATTTCGTGAATGCGCTCTCCGCCGCCGAGCGCGCACACGGGCTCACTCCCGACGACCTTATGATTGAGACCAATCGCGCGCACGCACTCATGTTTCTCGGCCGCGGTGAGGAGGCGAAAGCACTCTACCTGGCCCATAAGGGCAAGCCTATCTCGGCCGTTGATAGCAAGCCCTGGGAGCGCGTCATTGCCGGGGATTTCGCGGAGTTCCGCAAGGCGAGCCTGACGCACCCGATGATGATTGATATCGAAAGGGAGCTGGGTGTCACCCCGTGATTACGATCGGCATGCAGCATCCGCTCTCACTTATGTTTCACTTCCGCAATCCGATCAGGTAGCAGACAAACCCTAGCCTCACTCGTTCGTCTCGTATTGGCCCGTCGCGGAAGCACGATGTCTTGGGTGGCTGGTCCGCAGTCAGGTACAAAACAGAAGCTGCGTGACCTTTGCGGGAGTGGGTGCCGCACTATGCTGAACTGATGGGCACTTGTTGCAACGGGCGCCCGATTAAATGATTGAAAAGGCTAGAGTTTCTCTGTCGCGTCCGTTCTCTTAATCAGCGGGTCCACGGTTCGAGCCCGTGCTCGCCCACCAAATTCGATCCCTGATCGAGCCTCAATCCCGCTAGCGCGGTCATCGCGCCTGCGGGATTTTTGCTTTGAAGACGCCAGGCCGCCGGCGTTGCTACAGCCCGCGCCGGCTTTGGATGAGATCGGCCCAGCCGCGCAACAGGCGATCGGCAACGATACCGATGAACGCAATGGCAAAGCCGGCGGTGATGCCGCGGCCGGCATCGGCCTTGGCGAGCGAAATGAAAACTTCCTGGCCGAGGTCGCGGGTGCCGATCATGGCGCAGATGATGATCATACTCAGCGACAGCAGGACGGTTTGGTTGAGGCCAAGCATGATTTCTGGAAGGGCGAGAGGCAGCTGCACGCGCCAGAACGTTTGCCGCGGCGTGCATCCCGAGACCGTCGCCGCCTCGATCAGCGCCGGCGGGATCTGGCGCATTCCAAGGTTTGTGTAGCGGATCGCGGGGACAATCGCGAACAGGACCGTCGCGATCATCGCAGTCACGTCGCCGACGCGGAACAGCATGACCACCGGAATGATGAAGCAAAACGACGGCAGTGTTTGCAGGGTGTCGATGATGGTCGTGACGACTCCGTCCACGCGGTCATTGCGCGATGCGAGAAAGCCAATCGGAATGCCAAGTGCCGCAGCGATGGCCGCCGAGACGCCACACAAGTACAGCGTCGCCATGGTCTTTT
>JANORU010000620.1:0-2239 GCA_031415475.1 Hyphomicrobium sp. | reverse complement strand
TCGACTCCAAGCTGGCCATGGTCACCTACCTGAACCTGATGGCCGCCGAGCCCGACATCGCGCGGGTGCCGGTGATGATCGACAGCTCCAAGTGGGAGGTGATCGAGGCCGGGCTGAAGTGCGTGCAGGGCAAGGCGATCGTCAACTCGATCTCGATGAAGGAAGGCGAGGAGCAATTCCTCGAGCACGCCAAGAAGGTTCTCCGCTACGGCGCCGCCGTCGTTGTGATGGCGTTCGACGAGCAGGGTCAGGCCGACACCATCGAACGCAAGGTCTCGATCTGCGAACGCGCTTTTAAACTGCTGACGGAGAAGGTCGGCTTCCCGCCGGAAGATATCATCTTCGATCCCAACATCTTCGCGGTCGCGACCGGCATCGAGGAACACAACGGCTACGGGCTCGCCTTCATCGAAGCCACCCGCCAAATCAAGGAGAAAATGCCGCTCGTGCATATCTCCGGCGGCGTCTCGAACCTTTCGTTCTCTTTCCGCGGCAACGAGCCGGTGCGCGAAGCGATGCACTCGGTGTTCCTCTACCATGCCATCCAGGCGGGTATGAACATGGGCATCGTCAACGCCGGCCAGCTGACGCTGTACGACGATATTCCCGCCGAACTGCGGGACCTGTGCGAAGACGTGGTCTTGAACCGCCGCGACGACGCCACCGATCGCTTGCTCGAAGCAGCACCCCGCTTCAAGGGCGATGGCGCCAAGAAGGTCGAGAAGGACTTGAAGTGGCGCGACGCGAGCGTCGAGGACCGGCTCACGCATTCTCTTGTCCACGGCATCACCGACTTCATCGAGGCCGACACCGAGGAAGCGCGCCAGAAGCTTCCCAAGCCCCTGCACGTCATCGAAGGCCCGTTGATGGCCGGCATGAACGTGGTCGGCGATCTGTTCGGTGCCGGCAAAATGTTCCTGCCGCAGGTCGTCAAATCGGCGCGCGTCATGAAGCAGGCCGTCGCCTATCTGCAACCCTATCTCGAAGCCGAGAAGTTAGCTTCGGGCCTCGAAGCCATGCCGGCCGCGGGTAAAATCCTGATGGCGACCGTCAAGGGCGACGTCCACGATATCGGCAAGAACATCGTCGGCGTCGTGCTTCAGTGCAACAACTACCAGGTCATCGACCTCGGCGTCATGGTGCCGGCCGCCAAGATCCTCGCCACCGCCAAAAAAGAGAACGTCGACATCATCGGCCTCTCGGGGCTCATCACGCCGTCGCTCGATGAAATGTGTTACGTCGCCGCCGAAATGGAGCGCGAGGGGTTTTCTTGCCCGCTGCTGATCGGCGGGGCGACGACCAGCCGCGTCCATACGGCAGTGAAGATTTCGCCAAACTATCACGCCGGCCAGGCGGTCTACGTGCTCGACGCCAGCCGCGCCGTGGGCGTCGTCTCCAACCTGTTGTCGGACACCGAGCGTGACGGCTACATCGCCAGCACCAAAGCCGACTACGTAAAGGTCCGCGCCGCTCATCTGGCCAACGAGCTGAAAAAGCAGCGCATCACGCTGGTGCAGGCGCGCTCCAACAAATTGAAGATCGATTGGAAGACCTATACGCCGCCCAAGCCGTCGTTCTTCGGCCCGCGCGCGTTCACGAATTATGATCTGGCCGCACTCGTCCCCTACATTGATTGGACGCCGTTCTTCCAGACCTGGGAACTGGCGGGCCGCTATCCGCAAATTCTCAACGACAACAAGGTCGGCGTGGAAGCCAAGAAACTGTTCGACGACGCGCAGGCGCTCTTGAAGCGCATCGTTGCCGAAAAGTGGGTGACAGCTAATGGCGTCGTCGGCTTCTGGCCGGCCAACAGCGTAGGCGACGACATCGAGATTTACAGCGACGCCACACGCGCGACCAAAATCGAAACGCTGCACACCCTGCGCCAGCAGATTGCCCGCGATCCCTCGCGCGACCGGGCCCACACCGCGCTCGCCGACTTCATCGCGCCTAAAGATACGGGCCTCACCGACTACGTCGGCGGCTTTGCCGTCACGACCGGGATCGGTGAAGACGAAGCGATCGAAATGCACATCAAAAAGACCGACGACTACAACCGCATCATGACTAAGGCGCTGTGCGATCGCCTCGCGGAGGCCTTTGCCGAAGCCATGCACCACAAGGTTCGCCGCGAACTCTGGGGCTACGCGCGCGCTGAGACACTGACCAACGACGAACTGATACTGGAGAAATATCAAGGCATCCGGCCGGCGCCCGGCTATCCTGCCCAGCCCGATCA
>JANORU010000619.1:0-2890 GCA_031415475.1 Hyphomicrobium sp. | reverse complement strand
CCCGAGGCAAAGCGTCTGTCCTACTTCTCGACGCGCTCCTTTATGCCACGCTGCCCCTACTGGCGCTCAATGCGCTTGCGTTTGCAGCGTTGGTCGGGTCCGGCGACCCGCTGCGGCTTTCGATTTTGGGGTTCGGTACGGAGACGGCCCGGGCCGCGACGACAGCGTTCGATATCACCGGCGGGATTCTCGGTCTGGGTCTTTATTGTGGCGCGGCCGGCATCAACGTCGCCCACGAATTCGTCCACCGGACCGGCAATCCAACAGCACTTAACGCCGGCCGCTGGCTGTTAGCATTCTCGTTCGACACGACCTTCGCCATCAAACACGTTTATGGACATCATCGCCACGTCGCCACCGCCGCCGACCCGGCAACCGCACGACGCGGCGAATATGTGATGGCGTTTGCCGTGCGCTCGGCACGGGATGGCACCCTCAGTGCATTGCAGATCGAGGCCGACCGATTGACGCGCAAAGGGCTGCTTGTGTTTAGCCTCGCCAATCGCGCCATCACCTGGCAGGCGGCTTCACTTGCGATCCTCGCTATGTGGTGGCTGTTGGCCGGGTGGTCCGGCGTTTTGACCGCGATTGCCGTCGGGGTGATCGGCAAGTTTTTTCTCGAAGCCGTCAATTACATCGAGCACTATGGGCTGGTGCGCGTTCCCGGCACGCCGGTCGAGCCACGCCATTCCTGGAACTGCTATCGCGGCATCACCAATGGCATGCTGTACAATCTTGCGCGCCACTCGCACCATCACCGCTTTGCCGCCAAGCCGTTCTGGGACCTCGAAGTTGAAGCCGGCGCACCGCAAATGCCGCATGGCTACATGACGATGATTGTCGCGTCGCTGGTTCCGCCCGTCTGGAATCGGCTGATGACGCCGCGTCTGGCTGCCTGGGACCGCGATATGGCAAGCGTCGCCGAGCGTGCGATTATTGATGAGGCGACTTAAACCGCACCTTCTTGCGCAATCCGCGAAACAACTTGCGGCCCTTCGGCTTGAGGTCGGGCGCCAGATCGAGGGTCAAGCCATCGGCCAACCCATCAGCCGCGATAAAGCCGGACGGCAACGCTTCGGGAAGTGTTTCGGCCTCAAGCACGCGACCCAGCTGGACTTTGAGTTTTTCCTTGGCCGGCACGGCGGCCGCCAGGATTTCATCGACCTTCCAGAAATCGACCAGCTGGAAATGGCTGGTGCCGGCGTTGAGATAGATGTCGGGCCGCTGCGATTTGAGTTTTTCGCGAATGATGCTGCGCTCGAAAATAAACGATGCGCCGAATAAGGCTTCAGTCGCGGACGGGTGATTTCGATCGGGAGACGGCACCGGCGCGCCGGACACATCGATGGCGATGACGAGATCGGCTTCGCCCATCAGCAGGTCGTAGGGCAAGGGATTGGTCAGACCGCCATCGATCAAGGCGCGGCCGTCGACCACCATCGGCTCGAACAGCGCCGGCAGCGCCATGCTGGCGGCGACCGCGCGGCGCAGGGGGCCTTCGGTAAAGACGACTGGTTCGAGACCGTAGAAATCAGTCGCAACGATCTTGAGCGGCATTTGCAGGTCGGCGAAGTCGCGTGCCACCCGTGGCGGATAGATGATGTCGAGAAGCGCTTCGGCCGACAGCACCGCATTGAACGGCGCAAACAGGCCCGCCAGTGTCGGCAGCCGCCGGGCGCGGGCGGAAAACAGATCGCGCATCAGATCGAAGCGCACGCTCAAGGTCTCGCGCATGCTCTCGCGGATCTCGCGGCCTGTGAGGCCCGAAGCATAGGCCGCGCCGATGATGGCGCCGATCGACGTACCCGCGATCACCTTCGGTCGGATGCCGAGATCGTCGAAGGCTTCGAGAATGACGGCATGGGCGAGCCCGCGCGCGCCGCCGCCGCCAAGCGCCAGACCGATCGTAGGTGTACCCGGCGTTGCCAAGCTTCGCCCCGAGCTCTGCCTCGTCCGATCCAATGACGTGCTTGGCATTCAACGTCCCTCTTCAACACCTGACAAAAACAGATATGGGGTTTCCAGCCGCAAAAGTAACACCGCGTTAACCCGAGTTTATCCTTTTTCAACCATGTTTGAGCCGTCGGACATGGCGATCCTTCCCGCAAGTCCGTTGTGTATGCGTAACGAAGGATGTGACCTGTGACGACACCTGTAAGTGCCTCGCGAGTGGCGCACGGTGCTGCCCCTGCGGTGGCCTTCTTCCTGGCCCTGCTGGCGGCTCAGCCCGCTTCGGCTGATATGCTCGCTCCAATCTGGTCGGGGCTTTACGTCGGTGTTCATGGCGGCGCGGCGTGGTCCGATGCCGAAACCGATCGCTTCGGCAGCCTCGACAGCACCTCCGGCCAATTTGGCGGACATCTGGGCTACAACATCGCACTTGGCGGCTTCGTGGTCGGTGTCGAAGGCGATGCCAACACCTCCAGTACCGGTTTCGACTACACAACCGCCGGCGGCGCGAACGGCGCGTTTGAGACGGATTGGAGCGGCTCCGTTCGAGTGCGTGGCGGCGTTACTCTTGGGCCCGCCCTCCTCTACGCCACGGTTGGCTACGCCTGGAGCGAAGCCACTCTGACCGAGCGGGCCGCCGACGGCAGCAAGGGTTCGGGCAGTGGATCGTTCGACGGCGTGGTCTACGGCATCGGCGCCGAAGCATACGTGATGCCGAACCTGTCCCTGCGCCTCGAGGCGCTGCGCTACGATTACGGTTCGCAAGAGATTTCGGTTGGCGGGGCCGCCAATTCGCTGATCGAATTCGACCCGAGCGACACCGTGGTCCGCGCCGGTGTGACGTTCCATTTCAACTAGACGGCAACCGGTGCCGAGATGTGGGGATGCGGGTCGTAGCCTTCGAGGCGGAAGTGCTCGAATTTGAACTGGAAGATAGAAG
>JANORU010000618.1:0-3373 GCA_031415475.1 Hyphomicrobium sp. | reverse complement strand
TCGAACGCGAGGGCGACGGTCCCACCGCCACTTACAGCAACACTCCCGCCGGCGCACTGTATCTTCATCAGGGCAGCCCGCGTTATATCGGCGGGGTGCTGGTGATGTTGAACGCTCGCCTCTTCAAATTCTGGAACGACCTGCCGGAAGCGCTGCGTACCGGTAAAGCCCAGAACGAAACCAAGCACGGCCAGAAAGGTATATTTGAGGAACTCTACTCGGAACTGCCGAAGCTCGAACAGTTTCTCGGTGCCATGACCGGCATCTCCCGCATGAACTTTGAGGCCTTCGCCCAAAAGTTCGATTTCTCAAAATTCCGGAGCCTCTGCGACGTTGGCGGTGCCACCGGCCTCCTCTGCATCGAAGCGGCCAAGCTCCACCCGCACCTGCATTGCACCTCCTTTGACCTGCCCCCCGTCGAGCCCATCGCGAAGAAACACATTGCGGCGGCCGGCCTCGCGCACCGCATCAATACGGCGGCGGGCGACTTCTTCCGCGACCCCCTTCCTCGGGCCGAACTGATCACCATGGGCATGATTCTCCACGACTGGAACCTGGAGAAAAAGATGCACCTCATTCGCGCCGCCTACGATGCCCTGCCCGCCCACGGTGCGCTCGTCACCATTGAGGCCATTATCGACGACGCCCGCCGCGAAAACGTGATGGGCTTGATGATGTCCTTAAATATGCTGATCGAATTCGGCGACGCCTTCGATTACTCCGCCGCCGACTTCCGTGGCTGGTGTACCGAGGCCGGTTTCCGCCGTTTCGAAGTCATCCACCTCGCCGGCCCTTCGAGCGCCGTGGTGGCTTACAAATAATTTGACCCTGTTCCCGGTCAGCTTGCGCATAGAGTAGAGGAGAGTTACCGATGAAATATTTCTTAGCACCCGTCCTGATGGGTTTGTCCCTCGTGGCTCCTTCTGGGGCGCAACCGGCTTTGCCGAAGGGCGTCACCAGGGTCACTTCCGTCGAAGGAATCACCGAGTATCAGTTGGCGAATGGCCTGCGCTTACTCGTCTTTCCGGACTCCTCGAAGCCCACCATCACCGTGAACATTACCTACCTTGTCGGCTCCCGCCACGAAGGTTCAGGCGAAGGCGGCATGGCCCATTTATTGGAGCACATGGTCTTCAAAGGGAGCCCCAAACACACTAACATCCCTCAGGAACTCACCGAGCACGGCGCCAGCCCGAATGGCACCACCTCCTACGACCGCACCAATTACTACGAGACCTTCCAGGCCTCGGATGAGAATCTGAAATGGGCCCTCGACCTCGAAGCCGACCGCATGGTGAACTCCTTCATCCGTAAGTCCGATCTCGACAAAGAGTTCACCGTTGTCCGCAATGAGTTCGAAATCGGTGAGAACGATCCCGTGCAGGCGCTGGACAAAGAAATTTTCGCCACGGCCTATCAGGCGCATCCCTACCATCACAGCACCATCGGCTGGCGCAGCGATATAGAAAAGGTCTCGATTGAAAAGCTGCGTGAGTTTTACAACACCTTCTATTGGCCGAACAACGCCACTGCTACGATCGTCGGTGATTTCGATCCAGCCAAGGCGCTGGGTTTGATCAAGAAATACTACGGCATCTACCCAAAATCGCCGCGTGCAATTCCGCAGGTTTATACCGAGGAACCCGCGCAAACCGGGCCACGCCGGGTCATGGTGCAACGTGCCGGAGAGCTTGGCACGGTGGGCGTGAGCTACAAGAGCCCGGCTGGTTCCCATCCCGATTACCCGGCGCTGCAAGTGCTCGGCATCATCATGGGTAGCGGCAAGACCAGTCGCTTCTTTCGTGCCTTGACCGACAAGAATCTGACCACCAATGTCGTATCCGAACCTGGCTTCTTTCACGACCCGACCTTGTTCCAAATCTATGCCAGTCTGGCTCCGGGCGCGAAGCACGATGCGATTGAGAAGATCATTGTCGATGAACTCGCCCGCGTCAAGACCGAGGGCGTGACAGATGCCGAGGTGGCGACCGCTGCCGGGAAAATTCGCGCCAATACGGCTTATGGCCGCGACGGATCGTTTGCGATCGCCAGCAACATCAACGAACACATCGCCGCAGGTGACTGGACGCTGTTTGTCCGCCTCGATCAAGCGCTGGGAAAGGTCACTGCTGCTGATGTCAAACGCGTGGCCAACATTTATCTCAATCAAAACCAGAGCACGACCGGCTGGTTTGTCCCTGTCGCCGCAGCTCCCGACGCAAGCGCGGCCCCGAGCACGGCAACTGCCGCTGCCAAATAATTGAGGCGATGACTCTCATGAAACTACACACCCAACTCCTCGCTTGCGTCGCTATCGCCACCAGTGTTGGGAGCTTCGCGCCATCCGCCTTCGCCGCAGCAGCGACTGGCATTGCCCAAAACGCCGTGCGGCAAAATATCGGCGGGATCGATCTCGTCGTAGTCAAAACGGGTATCAAGGACGTCGTCACGATTCGCGGCATGCTGGCCGCCGGTGATTCGCGTAGTCCTGAAACGAATGTGGCATTGGCCGATCTTGTAGCAGGCATGCTCGACAAAGGCACCACCACCCGCGACAAATTCGCCATCGCTAAAACGCTGGGTGATGTCGGCGCAGCGATCAGCTTCTCGACCACCGCCAGCTCGCTCAACATCTCGGCCAAATGTTTGCGTGCCGACATGCCGATGGCCATGGGTCTGATCGCCGAGCAACTCCGCGCGCCGGCATTTAGCGCAGATGAGTTCGCCAAACTGAAGAAGCAAATTGCCGGCGAGTTGGCTCGCGCCATGGAAGAGACTGACTTCCGCGCCAATCTCGCCTTCGTTCGCGCCGTCTATCCCAAAGGCCATCCGAACCGCGAATCTTCCGCCGAGGAATATCTGGCCGCTGTCGACAAAGCCACGCTGGAAGAAGTCAAAGCCTTCCACGCCCAGCTGTACGGGCCAGCGACAATGCGCCTGGTCGTGGTTGGCGATATCGCCCCCGCAGCGGTCGCCGCTGAAATCAAGCAAGGCTTTGCCGGTTGGAGCGGCGGCTCGATTCAGTCGCGCGCCGCGCGAGCGGGCAAGGTTGATGCCGTGCGTGAGCAAACGGTGCAAATGGCCGACAAGACCAATATCACTTTGCTTTGGGGCCAGGCAACGCAGCTGCGCAACGGCGAGCCTGACGCCCTTGCCTTGCGCATCGCAACCGCCGCTTTCGGCAGCGGCTTCACCGGACGCCTGATGGCCAACGTGCGCGACAAAGAAGGCCTCACCTACGGTATCGGTGCTTTCAATTCCAACGACACTTTTCTCGATGGCGATTGGCGCATCCAAGGCAATTTCGCCCCTGACTTACTGGCCAAAGGCATCGCCTCAACCCGTCGCCAACTGACCCTGTGGCACAAGGACG
>JANORU010000617.1:0-13857 GCA_031415475.1 Hyphomicrobium sp. | reverse complement strand
GATCTCAAGATCGAGTCGCTCGACCTGGCTATGATCGTGTTCGACATTGAAGACACGTTCGGGATTGAAATTCCCTATAACGCCAACGAAGACGTCGAGGACTTCAAGACCGTTGGCTCGGTGGTCGATCGCGTCAAATCGCTGATGAGCGGCGGCGCGGCGCAGGCCGGGGCTAAGGCGTAAGCGTTCGGCCCGAATCTAGAGGCCAAGCGCGACATCCTCATCGTCAGTACTTTGGAGAGGTCCGGCCCAAACAGCCGGAGCATGCAAGATCATGGCAAACGGCAACGGGACGAGACGGGTCGTTGTAACCGGGATGGGCGTCGTCACCCCCATCGGTCTCAACGTCGACGAGTTCTGGGCATCGATGCATGAGGGCAAGTGCGGGGTCACTGCTCTTGAAGGCTTTCCACTCGAAGACCTGAAGATCCTGATCGCCGCGCAAATCAAGAATTTCGACGCCAAAGCACGTCTGAAGCATTTCCAGCGCGACAAGATTATTCTGCATGCTGACCGTTATTCTTGGTTCGCCGCCGCCGCCGCCGACGAAGCCGTCAAACAGTCGGGCCTGCCGATTCCGTTCGACAATGGCTATCGCTCGGCCTGCATCATCGGTTCGGGTGCCGGCGGTCTCACGACCTATGAGAAGGCCTATCGCGATCTGTTTATTGAGAACAAGCGCGCCACTCATCCGCTGACGCTGCTGCGCATCATCGGCTCATCGGCCTCGGCCCACGTCGGGATTGAGTTCGGTATCAAGGGCCCGACGTTTGCCACCTGTTCGGCTTGCTCGACGGCCACCCACGCCATCGGCCTGGCGCGCGACTACATCCAGAACAACATGGTCGATGTCGCGATCTGCGGCGCTTCGGAATCGGTCATCAACTACGGCACCATGAAAGCCTGGCAGGCCCTTCATGTGCTGTCGCCGGAAGGCGTTTTTCCGTTCAACAAGAAGCGCAACGGCACCGTGCTCGGCGAAGGCGCCGGCATTCTGGTGCTCGAGGAATACGAACACGCCAAACGGCGCGGCGCCAAAATTCTTGCTGAGATCTGCGGCTACGGCATGACGTCGGACGCCAAGGACATGGTCAATCCGGACATCGAAGGTCCGCGCGAGGCGATGCGCCTTGCCCTGCAGGATGCGAAACTTCCGCCGATGGCGATCGACTACCTCAATGCCCACGGTACGGCGACGTCGATCAACGACAAGAACGAGACCAATGCGGTCAAGGACCTGTTCGGCAAACACGCCTTCAAACTCGCCATCTCGTCGACCAAGTCGATGCACGGCCATCCGCTGGGCGCCGGCGGCGGCATCGAGGCTGCGGCCTGCATCAAGGCGATCCAGGAGGACTGGGTTCCGCCAACCATCAACCTGGATGAGCCGGACCCGGACTGCGATCTCGACTACGTTCCCAATGTCGGGCGCAGCATGAAGGTCAACTACGCGATGTCGAACTCGTTCGCGTTCGGCGGCCTCAACGCCGTGCTGGTGTTTGGTCCGCCGCCAACAGGCTGAACGCGCCAAACGCAATCCACCGCTTGATCGTTTGGCGGGCAGGACGGCATACTCCGCGCCATGCCGACCAATTTCCTTCGATCCTTAGCCAGGGCCATCGCGAAGCCGGCGAAAGCACCGCCCGTACGCGACATCGTGATCCGCGCCGGTACGTCGACGATCCGGGCCCGGCTGCTCGAGACCCAAACAGCAAACCTGATTTTCGCAGCCCTGCCGTTGTTCTCGACCGCCGAGACCTGGGGCCAATCGATCCATTTCGAAGTGCCGGTCGAAGCCGGACGAGAGCGGGGCGCGAGGGCGGTCGTTGCGGTGGGTGAGATCGCCTTCTGGTGCGAAGACGACCGCATCGTCATCGGCTTTGGCCCAACGCCCCTGTCGCGAGGCCCTGAAATCAGGCTCGCCCGGCCCTGTAACATTTGGGCGCTGGCGCTTGATCCTGTCACCCCCTTGAAGAGTGTCACGCCTGGTGAGAAGGTATCGATCGAAGCCTTGTCCCCGTAACGGGCCGGCACGGCATGCGACGCGTAGCGGGGGCAGTGTGCGTCAAGTCTTGATCAAGGCCGGAGACGTGGCGATCCGGGCCCGCGTTCTCGACACGCCAACAGCCGACCGCATCTGGAGCGCCTTGCCGATCCATGGGCACGCGCAGACGTGGGGACCCGAGGTGTACTTCCACGCTCCGGTGTCCTCTGCCGCCGAGCCGGAAGCGCGCGACGTGGTGGTGCGCGGCGAGATCGTATTCTGGCCAGCAGGCGAAGCCATTGCCATTGCGTTCGGTCCGACACCGCTGTCACGCGATGGAGAAATGCGGCTCGCCAGCCCCTGCAACATCTGGGCTGAAGCGATCGACGACGTCGCCCAGTTGAAGTCCGTCTATGCCGGCGAAGCGATTTCCGTGCTGATGATACAATAGCGGCGGTCAGCGCGCCGTTTCCGCTGCCGGGAAAATAGCCGGCAAGTGCCGTTGCAACAAATCGGCGAGTTGGCGCTGCGGGTTTTGTCTCAACGGAACGACCGTTGCCAGCGACGTCATCAGGAGGTCAGCTGTGAGCGCTGACAGGTTCGCGGTCCGGCACCAGCGATTGTCCTCAAGGAACCGGCGGTATGCGCGTTCCTTCTCCGGCAGAGATATCTTTTGCGGCTGAACCGACATCACTGGCCGTTGCATCCAAATGGCTTCCGAGAGCATGGCGCTTGAGTCAGCCGTGACGACAATTGCGCAGCTACGCTGGAACAGCGCTTCAAGTGTGCCATGGCCTGATTTCCGAACGTCGATGAGGCTCTCGATGGCCGGGGCTCGGCTCTCGATCAGCCCTTGCAATCGGTCGCTTGTCCCGTCAGGAGTTCGACGAGAATTGGAAACGATCCACCTGACGCCGTACTGGCGATGGCTGTCATCGATGAGGGCCAGTAAGTGGTCCCAATCGTCTGGCGAATAGCTGACCGTTCCGGCATTGCCGCCAATCAGAAGCCCCATGAGTTCCGGCAAGCCATTGGCTTGCATTGCCGGAACCGGGAGCAGGCCAGGGTCGGCGGGGCTCGGCTTCAGGATCAAGAGTTCGTTGGGGGCCTTGGACGCCGATTCATACGAATTCAGAACAAGCGAAAAATCGCCCGGCCGGTAGCGGCGCAGCGAGCCATAGAAGATATTGGGAACGCCTCTTAGCCTGGCGAGAGCGATGTTGGCCGCAAGTGTATCGCCGCCGGCGGAGACGATGACATCGCACGGCGGGATCGAAGCGGGATCAAGTCCGTACATGCGCTTCAGCACAAGATGCGGCGACGTGTTGGCGTTGGTCAACCAGGATAGAAGCCGAGGCGCCATGACGGCCAGCCGGGCAATCTCGACGGTGTGGATGTGAAGCGGCCGTAGGCACTGAGCCGCTGCCAGCACACCTTCGGCGCAGCGGAAATGTCCCGGCTTGTCGTCCCGCAAATGAAGTGCCGTCAGTCCCGCCAAGGCTGTTCTCTCCGGTAGTGTGCCCACAGACTGCTGGCATGTCGTCGAGGACGGCGGGCACATCGCACATCCGCCCGCTGATCTATGAAAGACCGCCGCGTCTGGGACAAGGGCCTGTGGCATGGCATGAACAGCCGCTGGCGCTTGCGTAATCCTGAATTGGCGATAATCCTCGAGTCCTTAGCTCCAGTCTGGGGCACCGAGTGGAATGGCTGCAACACCCCACGATGGCCTGCAAACCCATACGACCTGCCGACCGTTCGGATGCGCCAATGCCCGTGGATGCGGTGCCGCCCGAGCGCTTGGGGAGGCCGATGGCCGGCGTGGGGCGGCGCATTCTGCTCCTGTGCGGGCCTTCGGGTGGGGGGAAGTCGACATTCATCGCTCAATTGAAGGCCGGAACTCTGGCGCCAGCCATCGCAGCTGCATTGCCAACGGGCAGTGGGTCCTGGCCAATCGTCGAGGCGACCAACGATCTGCGGGCCGCTGTTCATGCCGGCCGCATTAAATTGGCTGATGGCCTTGCAACCGTCGATACCGGCGTGATCTTCCACTACGACATCGTCGCGGTCCATCGGTCAGGGTTAGCCGGCTACGACGATGATCCGGTGCTCGCCATTCTGGGGTTGGCTGACGTGCTCGATATCGTCTACGTCCGGCCTGATCAGGCGAGACTTCAACAGCAGTTTGTTGCCCGCACGCGCGGCAAGATTGCTGGCAAGTCCTGGCCGCGCCGGGTTTGGCGCCGCGCGGTCAATGGCGCTGCGATCGGGTTTGAGGCGCTCTCAGCGCGCGTGCAGCGCGTGCGGGAAGAGCAGATCTATCAAGACACGGAGTGGATCAACGGGTGCTATCGCCAGTGGGAGTCCTATCTCGCGCGTTTGCTGCGGCCGCAACACTCCAATCCGACGCGGCAGTTGATCGTTGTCGAGCCGTGCGAGGATGCCAACTCCGCGCCAGCATTCCGGCGCATCGATTTGCCGACCACAGCGACGTAATGCGGCCCTGGTAATGATCCGTGACCAACAGACAGGTGTGGACACCGGCAGCGTGCCCGCCGCGCCGCTGCAACTTCCATCTCTGGTCGGCGACAAGCTGGTTGTCGTCGCGACGCGCGAAGCGGATTGGTATGCCGATGCCATCGTCGCGGCTGGCGCGCGCGATGTGTTGATGCTCGCGCGCACGAGCTTGGACAAGAAGCCCGCCAGCGAACGCCGGGTCTTTGGTCACTACTCAAAAGCAACTGAGGTTTGGCACAACAACGCCTCCGTAGCCGTGCTCGATGGCAGCGCCACGTCGGCGCTGTTTTACCGCAAGGCTGTCGAGCGCTTCCGGACGATCCTCGTTCCTCACGGACCGGCGTTGGCCGTGGTCGCGTCGGCCCTCATCCGCTGGCGTCGGCGTGGCCGCGTGACGATTGCCGGCTCGATCGACGTGGTCTCTGGCGGTCAGCACCGGCGGTGTCTGGTGCTGCACTCCAACGTCGTGCGAACCGATCACCGGCGCCAGCACGCCCCGGCACGGCTATCGCCGTTCGAGATTGTGCGTGGGCTTGATGGCCTCGATCACGCCGTCCTGCGCTGGGCGGACGTTATTGCCGCTGGCCAACACGATGGTGATATCGATCTCCTGGTGGCCGTCGAGGCAACCGGGGCGCTGCAGGACCTCTGGTCGCAGGAGATCGGCACCTATCCGATCGACATCTACACCGAGGACGGCAGCGGCGGCTTCCACTTTACGCAGGTTCCGTATTTCGTGCCCCATATGGCGCGCCGTATGCTGGCATCGGCGCGTCCCTCCAAAGACGGCATTCGGGTGGCGGCACCAGAGTGGCAGTTTCTCTCCTTTGCCTATCACTTGATGTTTCATATCAAGTCGAGGCGCGTGCCACCGGGCACCAACACCTTGTCGCCAGCGACCTTCACATCGCCAAAATATTTGGCTGAACTCGAACGTCTAGCCGCAATGGCCGGACAAGTGCCGCCGCGTTCTTTCGACGACATTGAAGCCGCACTGAAGCGTTTCGATGCGTTTCCGGGTATCGATTTGATCGGCTTCTACGCCAAGAAGAACCCCTTCCTGCAAGCGCGCTATCTCGGCGACAAGCGGCCCCGGCCCGGACTTGCCACGTTCTTCGTTCGCGAGTTCGGTGCGAGCGGCGAGCGCGTTTCCGAAATTCGCAAAGCTTTAGCCGTGAATTTTGAGATCGTGGCGGAAGGGCCGGTCACAGCCGAACTCGGAGACGCCGTGAGGCGCAGGGTGCGGGGCGGCAACTGGACCGATGCGAGCGCGCCCGGTGGCCGTGCGGAGCCGATCCATTATTTTGTTTGCTGGGACGCTTCGCCCCGCGCGCCGTCAGGCAGAACGCGGTCTCGCTATCCCAACCTCGATAACGACCGCATCTTGACGAAATACGCGATCCGCAGCGACATCGGCGACAAGGGGCATAAGGCCCAGTCGCTCATTCATTCGAGTGACAACAGCGCCGAGGCGATGGAACACATCGAGGTACTGGGATTGTCTGATCGTCCAACCGTTGCCACGGCCCTCGCCAAGGTCCGGCGCGGCGTTTGATGCGGCTGTCCGCTGCGCTGGTGGCCCGGACCGGGCTGGCGGCTGCGGGTCAAACCCGGGTACAAAAGTCAATAAAACCAGTTGATTGCGGGTACGGCGCGGCGCTTTGTCCAATGAGAGACCGGCACAGCGCTTTAGCCGGCCCCCGGGTTGTCGTACAAGGACATCCGCAGACGACGACGCTGCAGTCCCACGTGGGGGTGGAATGACGCTCGCATCCGACTTGGCCCAATCACTCGCATGTCCGCGAACCAAGCTCCCGCTCAAGGAAGTCACGCTCGGGCCGGCCGAGGTGGCGGCATTGAAGAAGATTCCGCGGACCGGATTTCAGACCGGAGATTATGGCACCGGCGACGGTTCGGCGTTCTTGACGGCCGGTGATGGCCGCTACTATCCGATCGCCGGCAATTTTCCCGTCGTCCTCTATCCCGAATTGCTCGTTCCCACCGGCAGTGCCGACAGCGTTGATCTTTATGATCCCCGCTATCACGAAGCCTACGAGGAAATGGCGCACTACAATGCCATCGGGCAAAGTGGCGCTGCCAAACTCGATGCGGCAACGCTCGACCGGTTGATGGGACGGCTGGCAGAAACGCAACCGGCACCCGAAACGTTTCCCGATCTTGAGACGGTGTGGGTCGATAGCCGCCACGATGCAATTTCGCAGCTGGAAGCCTATCGCTATCTGGCGCCGCTGAACGGAAAAAACTATCTGCAGCTCGGTGGATCCGGCAGCCATGCCGTCAAGGCACTTCTCGCCGGGGCGGGGCGCGCAACGTTGTTGACGCCGATGATCGGCGAGGCACGCCAGGGCCATGCGCTGGCTGCCCACTATGGCGTCGCCGATCGCTTTGATGCCGTCGTGGCGATCGGCGAAGAACTGCCGTTCGTTGACAACACGTTCGATGCCATCTATTCGGGCGGTTGCATCCATCACATGCGGACCGAGTATGCGTTCGCCGAACTACAGCGGGTGCTGGCACCCGGCGGCCGGTTCTCAAGCGTCGATCCTTGGAAAACAGCACTGCACGGCATCGGCACAAAGGCGTTCGGCAAGCGAGAGTGTGGCGTGTTCTGCCGCCCGATCAATCCGGACAGGTTGCGGCCGATTGCGATCTTCGGCGATCATCTTGTGCGGCGGCATGGGCCGTATCTGCGCTATCCGTTCATCGTGCTGGAAAAATTTGGCGTGAAGCTGCCGTTGCGCGCCATGCTGGCGCTCGGCCGGTTCGACGACGGGCTGGGCCGGCTGACCGGCACGCTCAACGTCATGGGCTCGAGCATCATGTTCGCTGGCCAAAAAGCGCGCTGATCCTACACCCACGCAGGGGACGAATGTGAGCATCGCCGAGGTCGTCTGGTTTGCGCTCGCGGCTGCCGCGACTTATGCGTGCGTGGCAGCGGTTCTGCCGTGGCTCAGGCGCCGGGCGATTGTCGATCTCCCGAATGAACGGACCAACCACAAAGTGCCGACGCCGCGCGGCGGTGGCTTCGCGGTCTTTCCGGTGATCCTGGCCCTGGTCGTGATCGGCGCTTTGTCGGGTGTCGCGACGGCCGCCGGGACGCCGATAGCGCCGCCGCAGCTGTTTATTGCGGCCGCTATACTGGCCGCACTGTCGGCCATCGATGACCTGAAGTCCCTGCCGTCCGGGCCGCGGTTCCTGGTCCAGGGTTTGGCGATTGTGTTGGCGATATCGGCACTGACCATCGACCAGCCCGTCCTATGGTCAGCGTTGCCGCTGTGGCTCGATCGCTTGATTTTGGCTGTCGGCTGGCTCTGGTTCGTCAATCTCTACAACTTCATGGACGGCATCGACGGCATCACCGGCGCGGAAACGCTGACGATCGCACTCGGTGCTGGAACGGTGTGGTGGCTTGGCGGTGCCGATGTGCCATTTCTTGTGCCCGTGTTGGCTGGTTCGGCGGCCGGCTTCTTGGGACATAATTGGCATCCCGCGCGGGTCTTTCTCGGCGATGTCGGCAGTATCCCGGTTGGATTCCTGCTCGGCGCGTTGCTGATCGGTCTTGCGGCCAGCGGTCAACTCGCCGCCGCTCTGATCCTACCGGCTTACTATCTGATCGACAGTGGCCTCACCATTCTCGATCGCGCGCGCAAGCGTGAAAAGATCTGGCAGGCGCACAGCCAGCACGCCTACCAGCGCGCGGTCCGGCGCGGATGGCGGCACGACTCCGTCGTGTTGATGATCGCCGGTCTCAACGCCGTGTTGGTTGTCCTCGCAGTCCTGTCACTCAAGTGGCCGATTGTGAGTATTAGTCTGGCCTATCTGGCGGCGGCTGCACTGTTCTTTGCGCTGCGCACAGGGCACTACGAACCTAGCGCACCGGCCGTCCGCTAGTTCGCGCAGCCTCAGCGGCAAGCACCGTTTCCAGGTAGGAGAAAACCTTATCGCGGTCGAAATTGTCGAGCGCGTAGGTTCGGGCGCGTTGCCCCATGGCCTGACGCTCAGCCGCCGGCAAAGCGATAAATCGCCGAATGTTTTCGGCCAGTGCGCCGCCGTCTCCCGGCTTGGATACAAACCCGCATTGGGCGGCGTCCACAATGTCACCGGCTGCTCCTTCCGCACTGGCAATCACCGGTTTGCCGCAGGCGAGGAACGTCTGCATGCGAAACGGAACGGTCGCCGCGAAGATGTCGACATCCTTGAGCGTGAGGATTGCAGCGTCGCTGAAGCTCAGATAATCCGGTACCTTTTCGGCCGGCACTTTGCCGACGAACCGGAACATGTCGGTCAGCCCAGCGGTCGCGATCCGCTCTTCGCTCGGACCTCGCGCCCGGCCATCGCCGAGGATTTGGAATGTGACCGGGGCGTCGCGCAGTGTCAGCGCCGCGTCGATGATGACACCGAAGTTCTGCGTCTCGCCGACGTTGCCGGCGTAGGTGATGACAATGCGATCATCAGGAATTGAGAGGGATGCTCTGAGCGCGGTGTCGGCCGGTAAGGGACGATGATAGGCCTCGGTCGTGTTCGGGAAATAGCCAAAGCGCGAGTCCGGCGCATAGCGCCGGATCCACGGTTCAAAATTTCTCGACTGCACCAATGTCAAATCCGCATTGCGGTAGATGAAGCGGCAGGTGCGGTCGAGCGTTTTGCGAAACAGCGGGCTCTTGATGTCTGAGATTGCGTAGACGCTTTCCGGCCAGAGGTCTTGCATCCAGATGACGAGCGGCTTGCCCGACAGCTTCTTGGCGGCGATGGCCGGCAGCGCCATGGTGATCGGCGAGGGAACGCTGCAAAAGATAACGTCGACGTCGCGGAATTGCCGCTTGGCGGTCCACATCGCGCCGGTCACGGCAAACGAAAGGTAATTGAGAGAAAGCTTCAACAGATTGCGCTGACCGCGCGGCACGACCGGCACGCGGGTGATGCGCGCACCGTGATAGTCCGCTTTCCGGTTCTGGAACGGGCCATAGCCGTCATAGAACCGCCCTTCCGGATAGTTTGGCGCAGCCGTGAGAACTTCAACCTGGTGCCCCCGCTCCTGCAGGAAACGGACGATGTTGTTGTTCGAGAATTGTTCCGGATAGAAGTATTGCGATACGAAGAGAATGCGCATGCGATTGGACCGTCCCGAGTCGAGGCGCCGGGTCTTGAAACTTCATTGAGCGGGCAGGATCGAAATGGTCAAGGTAGTCGTGACAGGAGCTGGTGGTTTTGCCGGCCGTGAACTGGTGAAGGCGCTTGCCAGCGAAGGACATAGCGTCACAGCCGTCGTGCGGCGGCCGGCTGAGACGGCGACGCCCGGGGTCACAAACGCATTGGTGGCCGAAATCGACGGGACGACGGACTGGTCCCCCATCCTTGCCGATGCCGATGTGGTGGTTCACGCCGCCGCCCGCGCCCACGTGTTGCGGCCAGA
Source organism: Hyphomicrobium sp. (assembly GCA_031415475.1). Lineage (GTDB taxonomy): Bacteria > Pseudomonadota > Alphaproteobacteria > Rhizobiales > Hyphomicrobiaceae > JAGVSR01. Next base: position 3,922 of record JANORU010000617.1, on the reverse strand, counting down.
AGCGGGCGAGGACGAGCGCGTGCTGCGAACCAATGTCGACGGCACACGGCGTCTCGCCGCCGACTGTGCCGCTACGAATGTCCGCACGCTCGTCTTTCTGAGCTCGATCGCCGTCTATGATCCCGGCTGCGGGATCAAATCGGCGCTCAAGGAAAGCGACCCTCTCAATCCGGCAACGGTCTATGGCCGCAGTAAGAAAACCGGCGAAGCGCTGGTTGGTGAGTTCGCAAGGCTGCCGGGCCGGGCGGCCATCAGTCTTCGCCCGCCGCTGATCTATGGAGCAGGTGCTCCTGGAAACTGGGGCCGGCTCGAAAAGCTCGCACGGCTGCCGGTGCCGCTGCCGTTCGGCGCGATCCGCAATCGCCGCTCGATGCTGGGTCTCGCCAATCTCGCCGATGCCGTGTGTGCCGTTCTCCGGTCGCACGTCGCGGGCAACGTACCGTCCGGCGCCTACAACCTGGCGGATGGCGACATCGTTTCCCTTGGCGAGATTATTGCTGCACTTCGCGACGGCAGCGGGCGTGCTGGTCAGCAGATCGCTGTTGCTCCCGCTATTTTAGCAGCGGCATTCAAGGTTATCGGAAAATCTGCCGAGTTCGAGAAGTTCGCTGGTGATTTGACCGTCGATGCCGGCGCCTTCACGCGGACCTTCGGATGGACTCCGCCCAACGCGACCCTCGACGGAATCCGAGCCGCCGCCCGTGCGTCAGGCTGATCGGAGTTCGTTCTGGATTTCCGGTAGCGTCTTCAACAGCGCGCACACTTCATCGACCGACAGCAGTTTGACGTTGTGTGAGTTCAATTCCTCGCGCGTCGAGACCTCGACATTGCCCTCGCTAAAGAACACCGCGTAGTTGAGATCGCGGGTATCGAGCGGCAGGCGCATGTAATCGCCCATGTCCTCGGCGCGCGACATTTCATCGGCGCTGGCCAACGTTTCGTAGAGCTTCTCGCCGTGACGTGGGCCGATGATCCGGACTGGCGCATCGTCCTTGCCGAACAGCTTCTTGATCGCGTCGACCAGATCACACATCCGCGCCGAGACCGCCTTGCGGATGAAAATGTCGCCCTGGCGCGCGTGTAGCATGGCGTAGCGCACCAGATCGACCGATTCCGACAACGGCATCAGAAAGCGGGTCATGGCCGGGTCGGTGACGGTGAGCTGCCGCCCGTCCTTGAGCTGGCGAATGAACAGCGGCACCACCGAGCCACGGCTGTACAGCACGTTGCCGTAGCGGACGATCGATATGCGCGTGCCGGACGGGCCGATCTTGCGGGCGGCGGCCTGTGCGACTTTCTCCATCATCGCCTTGGAAACGCCCATGGCGTTGACCGGAAAAACCGCCTTGTCGGTCGATAGGCAGACGACGGTCTGGACGTCGTGGCTGATCGCCGATTCGATGACGTTGGAGCTGCCCTCGATGTTGGTCCGCATGGCTTCGATTGGGAAGAACTCGCAGCTCGGAACTTGTTTCAAGGCGGCGGCGTGAAAGACGTGATCGACGCCGCGCATGGCGGCATCGAGCGAGCGCTCTTCGCGAATATCCCCGATGTAGAACCGCACTCGCCGGTCCATCAGATCGTTTCTGAGCTTGTCCTGCTTTTCTTCGTCGCGGCTGAAGACGCGCACTTCGCCGATGCCGCGATCCAAGAGGTGGCGCAGCATCGTGGTGCCGAACGAGCCGGTGCCGCCGGTGATGAGCACGGTTTTCCCGGCAAGATCGTCAGTTCCGGCCATCGTGCAGTATCCCCTTCCGTGTCCCCGAACCAGTCAACGTCTCAGCTTTGAAACCAACGCTCATCGAGCCCCATCCACTTGTGCGCGAGCTTGGCCGTGCCGGCAATGAGCTTGACGACGCGCTCGGAGGTATTGCGGATCATGTAATCGGCCGGGCACACGACCCCGCCGTTGGCATCGAATTCGGCCTTAACGACGCGTATTGCCTCGATCACCGGGCCGGCGGCTAAGCCGGTCAGCGCGATCGAACCGGTATCCAGTGCCTCCGGCCGCTCCATGGCGTTGCGGACTGTGATGGCCGGGAAGCCGAGGACCGCCGACTCTTCCGAGATCGTGCCGCTGTCGGAGACGGCGATGAACGCCTCTTTCTGCAGTTTCAAATAGTCGAAGAAGCCGAATGGTTTGGCGAACCGCATGCGCGGCTCCTTGGTAACGTCGAGGCCGAAGGCTTCGAGCCGCTTGGCGGTGCGCGGATGGGTCGAGACGATCACATCGATGCCGAACGTGTCGCGGATAGCGCGCAGCGTTTCGACAATCGCCGAAAGGTTGCCGGCAAGGTCGACATTTTCTTCCCGATGCACCGAGACGATGGCGAACGAGCCGGGCTTCAAACCCAGGTCCGTCAAAACTTTGCTGCCGGCGATCCCGTCGGCCGCATATTCCAACACTTCGCGCATCGGCGAGCCGGTCAAGACGATGCGGCGCTGGGGAAACCCTTCCGCGATCAGGTGGCGGCGGGCGTGCTCGGTATAGACCAGATTGAAATCGGAGATGTGATCGACAATCCGCCGGTTCATTTCCTCCGGCACATTAAAGTCAAAGCAGCGATTGCCCGCTTCCATATGATAGACGGGAATCCGCAAGCGCTTGGCCATGATGGCCGACAGCGCGCTGTTGGTGTCGCCAAGGATCACGACGGCATCGGGCTTCACTTCAAGCAGGGCTTGTTCTGAGCCTTCCAGAATCTTGCCGAGCATCTGGCCAAGCGAACCCTGGGCTGAATTCAAGAACCGGTCGGGCGCCTTCAGGCCAAGATCGCGAAAGAAAATCTCGCTCAACTCGTAGTCGTAGTTCTGGCCGGTATGGATAAGCGTGTGCTCAAAATACGTGTCGAACTTGCGGATCACGGCCGAGAGCCGGATGATTTCCGGCCGCGTGCCAACGATGGTTGCGACTTTCATTGTATTTTCGGGCTCATCTCAAACGGGTTCGGCATACGTGTCGGGACGCTCGGGATCGAAGATTTCATGGGTCCAGAACAATGTGATCAGCGGCGTTGAGCCGGTGTTGGTGATGTTGTGCGTGTGCAGCGTCGGCATGTCTACCGCGACGGGAGTGCTGCCCGTTACTGGAAATTCGTGCACCTTGCCATCGAACAACCGGCGAATACGAATGGTGGCGTCTCCCTCCAACACCACGAAGCGCTCAATCTTGCCGAAGTGAAAATGGTTACCGCGTGTGATGCCGGGCTTGGTGGACGAATAAAACACTTGTCCGCCGCCGCCGGACTTGATGCACTCGGCCAGCGCCCCGCGGTTGTCGGTGTTAAGCTTCAGGGTGAACGGATAGGAGCCCGGTAACAGATACGACCGCAGCGTATTGAACATCTCAAGTTCGAAGCGCGTATCGACATTCGGGAAAATGCCGGCCTGGTAACGCGAAAGCTGCCCTTGCAGCAGGGTGAGCAATGTTGGAACAGCAATGGGTGTGCCCTCGACCCTGATCTGGCGCGTCGCCCCGCCGGCCGCGATCTCGGCGAACATCCGGTCGATCGCCTCGCCCGCATGAATGAACTGGATCGTGGCATTGCCTTCGACGCGCGGGGTCTCGCCATCGGCCAACTGGCGGCAGAAGGTGTGCACGACAGAATTCGAAAATGGTTTGCCGCATTCGCCGAACACATTGGGCAGCACGACATCGAGAAAAGTTGCGCCAATCTCGGTAGCAACCTCGGCCAACTTGCGCGCTGTCTCGCGCTTCGACGCGCCATAGACCGTGTCGCGATCGATGTGGGTCGAGTTGGAAAAGACTACGAACCGCGGTTTCGACTTGGCATTGCGCAATGCGTCGACGAGTGATGTGGTGATGGCCGCGTTCTCGGCCGCGACATCGGCGTCCGGCGCCCGGTTGAGCGCGGCAAAGTGCAGCAAAGCGTCGGCGCCGTCGACGAGATCGCAAATGGAT
>JANORU010000616.1:0-7861 GCA_031415475.1 Hyphomicrobium sp. | reverse complement strand
GGCTAACGCCATAACGCGACGCCAGAGCCTCAACCGTAAAGGCCCCTGTATCCCAATCCCGGACCATGCAAATCCGCTCTTCCACCCGGCACGTCTCCTTGAAAGCCATCGCCTGAATCTCCCCCTTGGAGACACAAGCAAAACTGTCAGGAATGTTCCCGGTCTAGTCTGTCAGGGTTCTACCCGGTTCGTACCGATCTGGGGCGTCGTTTCGCTTGTTTCCAACTCATTCCACATTGCCGAAATCTCGGCTCAACGATAGTCCATCCACGCGCGTTGCTGGCTCGCCCGCAGAAATCCCGACCGCGATCCACTGCGTCCGCATGGCGGCCGATCAGGCGACACCTCACGCCGGTGCCTGCAGCTAAACTCTGCGTCCGCCGCTTCGACCCTGAGCCCTGCCCCCGCTCACCCCACCCCCCAACAAAAAAGCGCGAGGCCTTGGCCCCGCGCCTTCAAAATCCACCACACGCGATACCCCAAAACAAAAGGGCCGCTTGGCAGCGGCCCTTCGTTTATCTCGTCCGCTCAATCAAGCGGCCTGTGTTCGGAAGGCCGTCGATTTCTTATCCTCCTCGAGTTCGCGACCCGATCTCAGTGCAATGCCGATGTAGCGAACTCGTCCTGCAACTTTGGCCTTCTGGACACCAAGTTCGCCGAACTCGCGGCCAAACGTCGGCAGCGCCAGCGGTTCCTTCTCTTGGTCTTCACACCAGGCACAATACTCTTCGTACAACGCCGTTGCAGTCAAACTCGAACCATCCTGGGTCTCGACACTCTCCTTGTAGAAGCGCTCGACATCCGTTTCCGGAGCCATCAGCCGTTGAGGTGTGTGGACTGCCGGCGCCGTCCGGTTGTCGTTGGCGCCAGAACGCGGCTTGGTAATCCGGGCCGGTGTCGCCGCCACCGGGGCGGACCCAGGGACGGTTTGGGGCACAGCCACCGCTGCCGCAGCGGTGAGGTGCGTCGACGCGACAGGCGCGGCGACGGGCGTCATGACCGTCGCCATCGCTGGCGCAGCCGGTACTTGGACGATGTCGGCGTCATACAGGCGCCAGGTACTGAAGGCGACGTACAGACCGAAGCTTGAACCGATTTCAAGCAGCAGCGCGACGAACAATGTCATCGCGATCTGGATCGTCGTCTGGTCGTAGCCGGTCAGCGTGGCGAACATGGCCGCCTGCGGATCAGCTTCACCCTTGACGGCTTCGCCAGTCGTGCCGGCAAGCTTGTCAGAGATCGCTGCTATCCGTGTCTCAAGCGACTGAGCTTCCTTGGCCGAGGCACCTTCTGCAGTCAGCCCGTGGTAGGCTTGGCAGAAGTCACGGCCCTGCTTGCCTGTCACGTCCGTGCAGCCTTCCGTCCAGGTCCAAGGACGCTGGTTCTGAAGGTTGTCGATATCGGCTTCAATCGCTGCCGCCGGACGATGTTGGGGCACCCAAGACAACTGATCTTGTGCGCGCTTCAGATCGGCCCGAAGATCTTGGTACGTTGCGGCCTGTCCGGTTCGCTCGCCGATCGTCGCGTCACGCGTCTGCGCAACACCGCCGATGGCCGAGGTGATCGAATACCCGGCAACAACAACCCAAAGTACGGTCGCAGCAGCGGCCTGCGACCACATCTTGTTACGAATTGCTGCAAAGAAGAAGAATGGCATCAGCGCCTTGAAGCAGTCAGCCGCTACTGAGGCCGAACCCAAGATGAAACCATCAAACTCATTGCCGCCTAATCTGTAACCGAAGTTCCAGTTCATGGCAGCGGACACGGCGAGTAATACGCCGGCTGCCAGAACCCCTAGTACACCCAGTAGGTGCCTCATAGCCCTCTCCATTGCGGAGAGCCGGTCAAACGCCGAACAAGGTCCCGGCTCGTTTGGTCTTTGTGTCTGGAGGGAACAGACAGCCAGCGACACGCGGTACAATCCGCAGGGACCAACATCGCTCTTTGTTTTCATGTGAGCTCCGGACCACCCCCAGTGGCACCCGGCACGAAAACACGCGCGATATCGGCAATTGCGGTTGGCCGCTGGAGCGTTGCATCGGGACCGGGTTTTCAACAGGCGGCTGCGCCGCTAAGCAGAGCCGTGGAGAAAAGCGGAATTCCGGGCAAAGCGAACAAATCACAGACGCAGCACAAGCCCCTCAGCCGCTGAGGCTATGTGATTCGAAACCTTTCGTTAAGAGATTCAGCCCGCTAGGCGTGGCGTGGCGAACGCTCAGCCACATCTGTGGTGTTCCAGCACCACCAAATTACCCACACCACGTCCACAGGTTATGCCGGTCCGCTTCACGATTTTTCCCCAGCGGCCAGACGAAATTCACAGGCCAAACCGGCGTTTTCGCCGCCGCCCTGCCATGCCGGCCGGGTGAGGCCGGATTGACGGCGGCGAGTACAACGAGTTCGCGACGTTTGCGGCTTAAGTTGCCGCGACAGGGCGTCCACGCCGCGCGCCCGGCGGCGGCATATAACTCGTTTTGAGAGCATCACTTTTTCCCAGGCACGGGTACTCGCGCATCGACAGTTGCGTTAACATCTCTTAAGATAATCGGCAGTCGGAGCTTGTCGCTCGTCGAGACGTTCTTTAGCGCACGCAGCACAGCTTCATGCCACAGGCGGAACTATCGGCCGTGTTCGCGTGGCCGCAATTTTCCGGACGTTGGTCCGGCGGCAGTTGGGGTTGGAGATCGGCTCAGTCCGTTCTCGGCGTTGGAGTGTAAGTATATGCGTGGACTGGTCGGACTGGCATTGGCGAGCCTCGGCGTCGGCTACGCAGCCCTCGCCCATTACGGCGCATCCGATGATCGTGAATCGCAGCTTGCCGCGGTCACCAAGATCGTCGCCGAGACGGCATCGCCCGAGTCCGGAGCAACAGTTCCAGAGGACTATGTTGGCCTGAGAAAGCCAATTCCGTCGTACGCCCCTGCGGAGCTGACGACGCTTTCGCGCGCCGCGCCCGAAGCTGCGGCAGCGTCGAATCCGGCCGACGTTCCAGCTGATCAGATCGCTGCCACGACGCAAGCTGCCTCCCCGGCGGCGACCGGCGCAGCCGTATGGACGGCCCGCGTCGCCAATCAACCGGACGCCGCTGCGGATGTTGTTTCTGGCGCACCCCCAGTCGCGGCCTCGCAACTCGATCTCGCCACCAGCATTCAACGCGAGTTGAAACGCGTCGGCTGTTACGGCGGCCGCCTCAATGGCCGCTGGTCGCCTGGAACGAAGCGCGCCATGAGCGCATTCCTGAGCCGGGTCAATGCCTCGCTGCCGATGCGTGAGCCCGATGTCGTCCTTCTGACCTTGCTGCAGGGCCACAATGCCGACGTGTGCGGCACCGATTGCCCGCGTGGTCAGACCTTGGCTGGCGGCCGCTGCACACCTATGGCCATTGTTGCTGACGCCGCCAACCCGTCGAAGCCGGCGACGGCCGCCGCGGCTGTTCGGAAAAATGTCACCGCAACAGTTCTAAACACTCCGGCGCGCAACGTTCCGGTGGTTGAAGATCGGTCTGAAGTGGCCGCTCTCGACCTCGAGACACTCGCCAGTCCGCCGCGCGCAATGGAGCCACTGCCCGGACGCATGTCGATTGGCGGACCGGGCGTGGACGAGCCGAGACCGTCGGTTGCAGCGGTCGCAACGCCGCAAGTGACGACCGAACAGTTGCCGTGGCTCGATCAAGCGGCGAACGACGACGCTATCGTGGTGCCGGCCCCTGTACCCGCGACCAGGCCATCGGCAGCGGCAAAGGGAACTATAGCAACAGCTGCGGCACAAAAGGCCGCTGCGCAACGCATGGCCGCGATCGAAGCGGACACCGCGTCAGAGCATTTGTCATCGGCCGAGGCTGACCAGCCGGTCAACGCACTGGACGGGGTGGAGCCAAAACCAGTCCAGGGGTCGGCCATTCCTGTTGGCAAGAAGAGCGTCGCAGCGTTATCGCCACCGCCGCGCAAGCCCGCACGCCTTCAGCGCAACCGCCCGGCGTTCGCAGCGGCGTTGCGTCCACCGCCACGCAAGGCTTACCGCCGGTACGCGACGCGATCGGTGCAGACGCTGTTTACGCATCCACTGGGCAGGCTGTAGCGCGCTCGAGTGCTTCGGGAAAAGTGCGCAGCGGTTTTCCGATAAGAAGCACGTTCAAGTGAAGGCACTTTAGCGCGCCATCGTTTCCGACCTGATCCAGTCCAGATAGGGCGGCGACCCGCCGTCGATGGCGAGGACGACGAACGCCGGATTGGCGTACGGGTGCCGCGACCGGCCAACATCGATCACACGATCGGCCAGACTGGCGCGGGTTTTGGCGATCAGGACACACTCCAGCGCGCGCTCCCGCTTGCCCTCCCAGTTGTAGATCGAGATCATGCCGGGAAGAATGTTAACGCAGGCCGCAAGGCGAGCGTCGATCAGTTCGGACCCGGCCCGCTCGGCACTTTCTTGGTCGGGAAACGTCGCGTAGACCAGAACGGCCTTGTCGATTTGCTCCAACTGCGCCAGCCTCCCGATTGCACGGCCATATCGGCCTGCCTAGTTGCCGATCGTCCTTCCCTCAATGCCAAAAATCCAGAAGAAACTCGAAAAAATCGCCTTCGTTGCCAGCGATGTGGCCGAAGCTCGTGAGGCCCATGAGCGGCTTGCGCGCCGCTATGGCAGTGTCGAGCCCCGCCAAGCCGATGCCATCGTCGCGCTCGGCGGCGATGGGCTGATGCTGCAAACACTGCATCGCTTCATGAACGACGCCATCCCGATCTACGGCATGAACCGCGGCTCGGTCGGCTTCCTGATGAACGAATACGAGGAAGACCACCTGATCGAGCGGCTCGCCAACGCCGAACTCAACCGGGTTCATCCGCTCTCGATGGTCACTTACGATGCCGCCGGCAAGGCCGACAAACGGCTCGCCATCAATGAAGTCTCATTGTTCCGGCAAACCCATCAGGCCGCCAAACTGTCGATTGCGGTCGATGGCACGGAGCGATTGGAAGAACTGATCTGCGATGGCGTGCTGGTGGCAACGCCGGCCGGCTCGACGGCCTATAACCTGTCGGCCTATGGACCCATCCTGCCGATCAGTGCGCAACTGCTGGCATTGACGCCAATCAGCCCGTTCCGGCCGCGGCGCTGGCGCGGCGCAATTCTGCCCAACAACGCCAAGATCACTATCCTGGTTCGCGAGCACGACAAACGGCCGGTCAGTGCCGTCGCCGACCATTTCGAATTGCGCAACATCGTCCGCGTCGATGTCGAACAGGCCCGCCACATCGAGCTGTTGATGCTGTTCGATCCCGGCCACAGCCTGGACGAGCGGGTGTTGAACGAACAGTTCCGCTTCTAGAATTCAGTCGATGGCCGCAACAGCCTTGACGGCGGTCTCTTGACCGGCAACTGCGCGAGCGAGCGGGCCGCCGATCGTCAGCAGACCTTCGGCGAGCGGCCCTTTCATGCCGGCCGTCGCGACGTTGGCCGCAACGTGGGCCGCGACCGTTGCTTCAGCTGCCAGGTCAACCTCGCCGACAAACCGGCGATGCCAAGCCGAAATCGGTGCCGTGCGGTTCATGGCTGTTCCGGCAGTTTCAACGAGCGCGCGCGCAAGGTCGCCATCGGGCCTGCTGCGCGGACGCGCGTCGTTGGCCTTTAATAGCGCAATGGCCGCGTCGGGACCGAGCACATGAGCCGCATAAAGCTCGCCGGGCGTCGCCGTCCGCTTCAAGGTTCTCGATAGCACGTCGCTGTTGTGTCGCGCGTAGCAACTGGCGATGGCTTTGGCAGTGTCCGGCTGCTGACGCAATTTCAGGATGTCGCGCCGCTCGGCGGCGAGCGGGATATAATACCGGCCGTTGCTCGTGCGAAATACGCGAGCAGCCTCAGGCACGCCGGTTGCGCGGCGATTGCACGAGTGGAGTGCTGCCAGCCATGCCGTTTCGGAAAACAGGTACGGCCCCTCAGCGCTCTGATTGCTGAGAGCATGGCCCGCCGGCAATGGATCGGTCATCGGCGCGCCGGTGGCGGCGGATGCAAGCACCAGCAATAGGGCGCTCGAAAGATCGACTATGGAACTCAAGGCCTCACTCCGCACAGCAACGGAACGAACGCAACTCGAGCCCCGTCCAGGCTCAGGAATGGGCCTTAGTCTAGGTGAGAGGAATGAACAGCCGGTAAAGCCGTGTCCCGAAACCGGACATGCCGGTTCGAACGGAGGCCGGTTCGATCGGCGGACGGTTCGATCGGCGGACGGTTCGATTGGCCGACGGTTCGATTGGCCGACGGCGTCAGCGCCAGTAGCTGACGATGTCGTCGAGCTTGGGCCGGTCGCGCTCGGCCGGCTTGTCAGCGGGCGTCCCGATGTAGACGAAGCCGGCGATCCGTTCGTTGGCGGCAAGACCGAGATGGGCGATGACCCGGGGACTGTAGGCGATCCATTCGGTCACCCACGTCGTGCCGTAGCCGAGCGCGTTGGCGGCAAGGCACAGATTGAAGGCGCTGGCGCCGGCCGAAAGCACTTGCTCCCACTCCGGAGCGCCGCGCGTTTCGACGACGCGGGAGACGACCGCGACGACGAGCGGCGACCGCAAAAACCGGTTGCGCTCGAACTCCTGCCGGACGGGCGAAAGCGGCTCGCTGTCTTCGGCGGCGGCTGCCGTGACGAACACCTCGCCCATGCTGGCGCGTGCAGCGCCCTCAAACACGATGAACCGCCAGGGCGCGAGTTTCTTGTGGTCGGGAACGCGGGCGGCAATCGAAAGGATCGTGGCCAGTTCCGCCGCCGAGGGGCCAGGCGCCAGCAGCCGGTCCGGCTTGACCGAGCGGCGCGACTGCAGAAGGTCGAGCATTGAGTTCGTCATAGCGTGATTGTTTCCACAAGTTCCCGGCCGGCACTGTTTCAATCGCGCCGGAAACAGAGTTCCGCCAGCAATCCCGGATTTGGCCCGGATTTGGCCCGGATTTGGCAAAAACGGCTCCCTCGCCTAAACCAATTGTCGCCGTGGTACAATGCGAGCATCGTGACACGCTGCCTTCCGAGACTGCTCAGGAACCGGCCAAGACCCGGCTAAGGACCGCCCAAGGACCGCAATGAAAAGATCGAGTGGGATCGCGTACGTTCGGGCGGCCTTCGCACTGGCAGGGGTACTGGCCGCCGTCCCTGTTGGCCGTGCGGTGGCAGCAGAAGCGCCGCCCTCTGTGTTCCTGATCGATGGCTCCGGATCGATGTGGGGCACGTTCGCGACTGAGAAAATCGCCAAGGTCTATGCCATCCGCGACAGTCTGCGGCTCCTGCTCACCAAAGCAAGCCCCCAGTCGCGCATCGGCTTGGCGTCGTTTGGGCATCGCCGCAAAGGCGACTGCGGTGACGTTGAACTGATGATCCCGCCCGAAGCGGGGTCGGTCGAGCGCATCGGCGCCGCCCTCGACAAATTCAATCCCAAAGGCAAGGGCCCGATCGCCCTCGCCCTCAAAGAGGTCGCTCGCGCCATCGGTCCGGGCGCCCCCGGCACAATCACCCTGATCCACGATGGCCCCGACAACTGCCAACAGGACGTTTGTGCAACCGCTGGCGAGATCGCCAAAAGCAATCCGAAACTTGCGATCCACGTTTTGTCACTGGCACTCGAAGCGGCGGATGCCGCACGCGTCTCCTGCGCTGCAACGCAAACAGGCGGCCAGACGTTTGTTGCCAACGATCAAGCCACCGCAATGTCGGCGCTGGAACAGATTTTTGCTCTCTCGGAGCTTGGCAGTGAGGCAGCGCCGCAAGTGTCCGCACCGGTGTCCAGCGAACCCACGGCCAATGTAGCTCAAGGCCCTCCCGGCCTGCGATTGACGGCGGCATTAGCCAATGGTGGACCGGCGCTGCAAACGCCCGTTCAATGGC